>JAUSPW010000081.1 GCA_030652635.1 Pseudohongiella sp.
AATGCCTGGTCGCCGCGCAGCACCAATGCCATCAGGCCATGAGGGTTGGTATCCGTGACCTCTGCTTTGACAATCAGCGTTTTGATCAGGCGGGTAGCAGGCAGATTCAGCAGTGCACATAAATCTTCGATGGAATGAGCACTGCCTGTGTTAATTTCGCGCGAATCCAGCATGGCTGCGCTGCCATCGTCCAGATCTTTGATGACACCATTTGCAAGTTCGATATTCGCGGCATAGCTGCCGGTCGAATTGAAGACAATGTCATCCTCACCTGAGTCGGCCAGCACATGGAACTCATGCGAGGTGCTGCCGCCGATGTTACCGGTATCTGCCAATACCGCTCGAAAATTCAGTCCCAGCCGGGTGAAGATGTTGCTATAAGTCTGGTACATCAACTGATATGTCTGTTCCAGCGATGCCTGGTTGATGTGGAAGGAGTAAGCGTCTTTCATCAGAAATTCGCGCGCCCGCATTACACCAAAGCGGGGGCGACGCTCATCCCGAAATTTCATCTGTATCTGATAAAAATTGGCAGGCAGTTGTTTGTAACTGTTGAACTCGTTGCGGATCAGATCCGTGATAACTTCTTCGTGAGTTGGCCCAAGGCAGAAGGGCCTGTCATGTCGGTCTACAAATCTGAGTAATTCCGGACCCATTTTGTCCCAGCGGCCTGACTCTTGCCAAAGTTCGGCTGACTGTACAACGGGCATGGATATTTCCATGGCGCCAGAGCGGTTCATTTCTTCGCGCACTATTGCAGTCACTTTGTGCAATACCCGCAAGCCTGCCGGTAACCATGTGTACATGCCACTTGCCAACTTCCGGATCAATCCAGCGCGTAACATCAACTGGTGGCTGATGACTTCAGCATCGGCAGGGGTTTCTCTGAGGGTTGCAATAAGATATTGACTGGTACGCATGCGGTTTCCGGTTCGTTTGAGGTTTGTATTGATGAAATCGGTGTCAACTTGGGCTAAAGCGCCGGTTTCCACAAGAGGGTCTTGCTGGTTGCAGTCTCAGAGCAGGGGCGGCGCGGTTAACTGACGCCCCGTTTATCCGGGTTCGAATTATTGTGCAAATTCTTTGAGCTTCTTTAACGGCAGTATTTTTACGCGGGTACTGGCTGGTTTTTTAGCTATATCCATCAGTTCGCCTGGTTTAAAGGGATTCGGCACATTTTTTCGTGCGGGCTGGGCGGGTTTTTTAACCGCCTTGATTTTGAGTAAGCCAGGCAAGGTAAACTCGCCGATGCCGCGCTTTTTGATATGGCGCTCAATTATGGTGCCCAGCTCATTTAATACTGAGTCGACCTGCTTTCTCGTGAGATCGGTGTTTGCCGCAATTTCCGCGAGAATGGCGGTTTTTGTATACTTTTCTGTAATTGCTGTTGTTTTTTTGACTATTGGTTTGGTCGCTGCCATGCCGGATCCTGTTAAAAGTAGAGTGAGAAATGGGGAGCTGAGGCTAAATAGCGCTATAAAACGCCGCACTAGACGCTATTTATAATGGATTGGGCAGGGTGTCGCAAGTGTTCAAATGAGCAAGAGCAAAACCCGCAATTCAGGTGCTGCTACCTGGGTTCTTGAGTTATAATCCGCGCCTTTGATTTGGCAGCGTGTGCTGCAGTACGTGTTATTCGGAGCTTGGGATTCACTATGCCGATTTATGAGTATCAATGCAAAGAGTGTGGCCACCGTATGGAAGCAATCCAACGTTTCAGCGATGCACCATTAACACAGTGTCCAGTCTGTCAGAAGCAAGCATTATCCAAACAGATTTCAGCCCCCAGTTTCAGGTTAAAAGGTGGTGGTTGGTACGAGACGGATTTTAAGACGACGAACAAGCGTCACGGAACTCAGGATGGGGATGGCAGTGCTGCCAGCAGTAAGCCTGAGAGTACTAAAACAGAAAGCTCAAAGTCTGACACCAGCTCTGTTACAGTCTGATCCGGGGCCCCCAGTCGCCTGATACTAACCACTTGATTATTCAGAGAGAGAAAATAGGAAAGCGTATGCGCAGCCATTATTGCGGAGAATTGAACGAACAGCTCAAGGGCGAAACAGTCAGCTTGTGTGGCTGGGTCCATCGTCGACGGGATCATGGCGGTGTCATATTTGTTGATCTGCGTGACCGCGAAGGTTTGTGCCAGATTGTATTTGACCCGGATCGTGCTGAAAGTTTTAATCTGGCAGAATCCCTGCGCAGCGAGTTTGTTGTGCGAGTCACCGGTTTGGTGCGTGCGCGCCCGGAAGGCACCGTCAATCCCGACATGGGAAGCGGCGCCATTGAAGTATTGGCGCACACGCTCGAAGTGTTGGCGCAAGCCAAGACTCCTCCATTCCAGCTGGACGAGCATGCCAACGTGGGCGAAGACATTCGTCTGCGTCACCGATACATCGATCTGCGTCGTCCAGAGATGATTGATCGTCTGCGTTTTCGCTCCAAAGTCAGTAACTCAATCCGCAACTTTCTGGACGATAACGGCTTCCTGGATATTGAAACCCCAATTCTGACCCGTGCTACACCGGAAGGTGCGCGTGACTATCTGGTTCCTAGCCGCACCCACCCTGGTCAGTTTTTTGCACTGCCTCAATCTCCTCAGCTGTTTAAGCAGATTCTGATGGTGGCTGGCATTGATCGTTATTACCAGATTGCCAAGTGCTTCCGTGATGAAGACCTCAGGGCAGATCGTCAGCCTGAGTTCACCCAGATCGACATTGAGACCTCATTCATGGATGAAGAGGGCATCATGAGTGTGATGGAAAAAATGATCCGTGGCATATTCCAGAAGCATCTGGATGTGGACCTCGGGGACTTCCCGCGCATGACCTGGACTGAAGCCATGCGTCGGTTTGGTTCTGACAAGCCAGATCTGCGCAATGATCTGGAGTTCACCGACATCGCTGACCTGATGAAAGACGTGGACTTTAAAGTATTCTCAGGCCCTGCCAATGATCCGGCCAGTCG
>JAUSPW010000092.1 GCA_030652635.1 Pseudohongiella sp.
CGACGGTCTGCTGATCAATCTGATCAGCTTTAATGTGGGTGTCGAACTTGGCCAGCTGACGGCTCTCAGCATGATTGTGCTGGGTTTTGCCTTGTGGCGACGTCACCCAGGCTTTAATCGCATGGCATTCACCAGCAATACAATGTTGATGTGTGCTGGTTTTACTCTGATGATTTATCAACTGACCGCCTGGTGGTTAAACGCCTGAATTGGAGGCTCCTGATGAGCGAAGAACAGAACCCGCAGCAAAATCAACGCAACCTTGCAGTTGCCATCAGCGCCGCCTTTGTGGCGGGACTGGCGATATTTGTTGCTATCATTTTGCCAGCTGAATTTGGCAGAGATCCTTTGGGCACTGGCAGATTATTGGGTTTGAGCAGCATGACAGATGCTACGGCCGACGCTTTGCATTCACAACTTGAGTTCCACAAAACCGACGAGGTCGAATTTTTGCTAGAACCCTTCCAGTCTCTGGAATATAAATACCTGATGGATCTGGGCAACGCCCTGGTGTTCAGCTGGTCGGCCGATGGTGACCTGTACTTCGATTTACATGCTGAAAACATTACTGTTGAAGATGCTGAAGAGAGCTACGCCCAAGGTGTTGCATCACAACAAATGGGCGCTTACGAAGCAGCCTTTAATGGCATGCATGGCTGGTTCTGGGAGAACCGCGGTTTTGGAACCGTCACAATACGCCTGAAGACCTCTGGCTTTTTTGTGAACGCCACCGAATTCAGAGGAGGCGGCACCAGCGATCGCTCACCAGCGCCAGTGCTCTGAGTCACTGAAAAAGCACCGGCACCTTAACGGGTGGCGGTGTGACAATTCTCGCAGGATTCATACAAGGCATTGTTCAGTTCTTCCAAAGCCGGCAAGTCTTTGGCCTTGGCAGCATTAAATGCAGCAACAGCTGCATCACGCATTAATAGGCTGTCTCGCAACCATTGTTCCTGCGCCTGAGCGTATCCAGGTATCAGCAACAGATTGGCAGACTCCGCCAGCATCAGTGTTTTATTCTCCAGTTGACTCCAGTCCTCATCGGTTTGTGGTAGTGTTCGTGACACGTAAAACACCGCATCCGAGCTTGGTTGCACAATCCGGGTCATCAGCTCTGACATCGTAGCACTCGCCTGAGGCGCCGTATCGTCGGCCGCGATAGCGGTCATCGCCAGCAATACACCTGTAATACCCAAGCCTGCGATCAGCCCCGCTGGAGCTCGCGTTACCGCGTTGGTCAATCTGCTCAGATTGCTCATAGATTCCTCTGACTCAACAATGTATTTAAGACGCCTTAAAACTAACACATAAAAAAAGCGCCTGATTGATCATCATCAACCAAGCGCCTTTTTGTAGTCGGACGTTTTAATACTGACAGATCACCGGACTTATCCGCGACCTGTTATGTATTAATTGTCTTCTGGATCAGCACCGTCTTGCGGAGCACCGATACCAGATGAACCCATGAACAATTTGCGTCCATCAGGGAATGTAATATCACGGCCGTTTGCACGACAGGCTGGCGTGCACAGACGGTCTTTACTCTGGTAACCGGTTACCACAATTTCAGTACCAATTTCGAGCGAACCGCGGTTGATACCACGACGCAGCAGGGTGTTTGGTGTACCGCCCTCTGCCATCCAGGCCTGGTCAGTGCCATCTTCATTGGTGTGACGCAGGTGGATCCATGAATGCGGGTTGATCCATTCAACGCGCGTGATGGGTCCACGCAGTGCTACTGGCAAATTGGCGTCGAATTCAGCGGAAAACGCATGGTGTGCGGTTGCCGGTGATTGCATGCCGATGGCAGCGATGCCACCTACCACTGCGACTGCAGCTACAAGCAATTTCATTTTCATACAAATTTCCCCTATTCAATGAGCTAAGCTGAAAACAATGTTACACCAGGTGGCAATTCTCATCCATCGCAATGACGGTCTGCCTGACGACAACTACCGGTATCTGGTCTCATTATCCGGTACGCGCCTTAACCTTGACTTAACGCTGTGAGCCCACCTGTTGTCAGGCATGCCACACATAAACTTCTCTTGTTTTATCCATTTGTACTACCGGTGATGTTGACCTGCAAGTGAGCGGATCAAGGCGGAACCGGTTTTAGAGGATTTGTTGATCAAACTTAAAGAATAATCAACAAATCCAATCGCCGTGAAAGTTTTTAGAACGGCATTGTCATGCCTTCAATCGGACGGCCTTTACGGAAGCGACCGAACAGCAGTTCTTCCACAAACTCTACACACTTGAATTGGGGCAACTCGAAGTCTTTTTCAAGTCTGCGGTACAAAGGCATGCTGATTGTCCACGGTTCGGTATACAACTGAGGATCAACAATTGTCGCGCTGTATTCAATGGTGTTTTTGTCGATCATTGTGTAGCGCTCAGTGACTTTGGATTCCCATGAACGGTAGTTACCCGCACGGTCATACCAAGTTGAGTCAATCAGACCGCTAACCTCTACCACAAACGTGTCGCCATCCCAGGTACCGTGTGACTGGCCCATCCAAGAGTCGATTGGCGCTTCACCCGGATCTTCGAGGTACACGTTCCGCACGGCGCCGGCAAACGAGTAGGCAATAAAAAACGCACTATTGCTCTGGAAAATCTGGAATGGGTGCGGCATGTAGGTTGCGCGCGGCACACCCGGCATAAAGCATTTTACTTCCGGATCACGCTCCAGCCAGTTTTCGCGGTTTTCATCGCGACGGGCCAGCGCTTCCGGCTTGTAAGGAATATAACCATTATTGCTCGTGATGACGCCCTGACTTGCAGGCACTGCACCGACTGCGCCCATCGCAACAACCTCCGGGGCAGGTACCGGTACAAAGTCACCGGGGACCATGGCAAACGCTGACTTGGGCGGCGCAGGCTCCAGATTATTGTTAGCAGTTGTCAGCACTTGCCAGATACCGTTAAGGTCTGGCTTGCCATCCGGCGTCCTCGGGATAGCAGACATCGCAGCGCTTTGAGCCTCTGCAACTGACGCTGTCGGGTTACTGGTGGTTGTTTGTGTCTCGCTGGGTGAACAGGCCATGACGCCAAGTGACATCAAAGCAGTTATTAGTGTTATTTTTTTAAACCCGTTTGGCATGTTGTTATGCACCTCCCCTTGTTGTCTCGCGATATAACCACTTCAGTTTTTCAGTGTCAAGCCTATTAAAGCCAGCCGCTCACCGACCAGACAACATGCAGTGAGCGGCCAACAAAATTACTTTTTAGTCGCAGTAAAATTACCCTGGCCCATATCCCCCAGATTTAGGGTACCTTTCAAAGTGCCGTCAGCCTGTAATTCACCTGCGTATTTGATTGCGCCCATCTGGCTGGCCAGCGTGAATTCAAAGGCATTGCCATCTGCTTTACCGGTGAAATCAGAGTTACCCAGCTGCCCGGAATACTTGCCAGTGATGCTGCCGTCGGCGGCTTGTTGCATCACAACACCCGCGTTGCCTGACCCTGCACCTGGAATCTCAACCGCAAAATTCCAGTCACCACTGACGTCCGCAAACGCCATCTGAGAGAACAACATTGCAGAACCTGCGATCATTACTACTTTCTTTAACATCTTATACCCCTGTCACATCGGTGACCCTGACTAAACGTGTGGTGAAAAGTAACAGAAAATTGAGAATTATGATTGTCGCTGCACAAAACTTCGACGCAGCGGAACAACAAATCGTCGCACGCCGTCAAAAAACAGCCAGTGAAGATTAGTTTGGTGGATCTACCCGATCCGCTTTTGAACCATTGACGCGAAACCAGCCAGCGATGCTGTAACGATCTCTCATGGCGGGTGCCACTTCATGCGGCACCTCATCACTCAAAAACAACGCCACCGAGCCGTACATGGGCTGTATTTTTGCAATCGGCGCAGGAGAGCTTTCGTCATAAATGACTAACTCACCACCATCTGCGCTTTGCCAGGCTGGATTCAGATACGCAACCAGCGACAAAACTCTGCGGGCACCCCGCTCGGTATGATCAGGTTTAAATGCATCAACATGTTTTTTATAGAAAGCGCCTGGCGGGTAATGGGCAAAGTGTGATTCGAATGAAAACAGGCCAAGGAACAGCCGTCGATTCAGATATTGTTGCAAGCGCGAGCACCAAGCCAGCCAGGCATGTTCCGCGTCGTTCACCCCTTCTATCCAGCGGATTTGATCACGCCGCACAAATTGATTGAGCATATGGTCTGTACTGCGACCGATGCCGGCGGCGGTAAAATCGGCTGGCTTCATGGCTCTCACACGGGCGAACAAGACTTCTGCCAAGGCCGGTGGCAAAGCATTCTGCACAACCACCCATGGCTGCTGCTGAAGCGCCGTCACAAAGCGCTCGAAACAGTCTTCTTCGTCACCACCATCAAACTGCTGACAGATCACCGGGGCCTTACTCCATACTCTGCTTCATGATCTGATCAAGGTAAGTGCTGGTGCGGGTCATTTCATAACGTCGGAATTTGATGCGAGGGTGCAATTCTCGCATCCTGGAGCTCAGCAATCCGTGCGCAGAGTGCAGCTGGGCATCCGTAATAATGCCGTTGATGTCACAATCGCGTGCCAGTTTCAGCAGCCGGTCAAAATTCACAATAAAATTTTCGGTGTGAGTAATCCGGATCTGGGTACCGTAAAACAGAGGCATCAACTCTTCGCCACGCCCGGCCAGGGTCAGGAATCGGCGCGAGAATATTTCAAAATCCCCTGTCGCAAACTGGTGCCACATTTCGGCAAAATCGGCCTCAGTAATGGAACCATCGCCTTGCGCACCTTTGCTGGATAACAAAAGCAGCCCGGTAATACCGCCAAGTTGCCGACGGGTATTGTCAGCAATTTTAAAAAAGGTTTCCTGTCTGGCATTACGCTCATTGGCGGACAGCGCCTCAGCCTGACGGGCCGACACAATATTGCTGTGATACAGCTCTCGATTGTTTTGCGCCAGAATGGTCTGCTGGATAAACAGTCCTATCACCAGCCAGAGAAACGCCAGCGGTGCAAACGCACCTTCCAGAAAATTACCCATCTCGGCGATAGGCAAGCGCACAAACTCGTGCCAGCCAACCGCTCTTGAAATATACAGAGATCCAGCCAACAACCAGAGCAGTGTTACGATCAACCCGAACTGAATCCGCCAGTCCTGGCGATAGAAATCTTTGACCTCAAGCTTGGGTGGTAAAAATGCACCCGGATCATTCAGACGCTGATCTTGTCTTGTAGCATCGTGTTCCTGCTGACTGATTGTAACTTTGTTATTCATTTGCCCCCCCGAACGGAGGCGCCAGCATACTGCGCGCATCGTTCAAGGGTCAACGCCAGCACTGATTGAATTGCCTTGCCAGGCCGAACAGCCGATAATTCCCCTCTCACCAAAGAGGTCACCACACAATGTCAGACAATAACCAGGCACCTGCGTTTGAAGAAACACTGGCACAACTCGAAACACTGGTGTCGCGCATGGAAGATGGTCAGATGAGCCTGGAAGATGCACTCAGCGCTTTTGAGACCGGCATTAAACTCACACGCGATTGCCAACAAGCCTTACAACAGGCAGAGCTCAAAGTCCAAATGCTGACGCGTGCTGACGGCAATCCAGAAGCCTTTGATCTGACGAGCGCAGGGTTGGGAGCAAATTCTGCCAGCGCCATCAGCGCATCAGGAGACTGATGGTGCACGCCGAACAACATGATGTGACATTGTTTCTGGCGCGTTGCCGTCAGCGCTGCGAAACGCACATGCAGGCCAGCCTCACTGGCTTGACTGCCATGCCTGATCGCTTGGTGGAGGCTATGCGCTACAGCAGTCTGCTAGGCGGCAAACGTATCCGCCCTTGTCTGATCTATGCCAGCGCCCAAGCACTGGGTGGCAAGCTGGATGCTGCAGACGCCGCTGCGACGGCCGTTGAGTTTATCCATTGTTACTCGCTGATCCATGACGACCTGCCTGCCATGGATAATGATGATTTGCGCCGCGGCAAACCCACTCTCCACCGCGCCTTTGATGAAGCCACCGCGATTCTGGCTGGTGATGCCCTGCAAAGCCTGGCATTTCAGCTGCTGGCAGAAAATCAGCAGATTGATACCGATATCAGGCTTCAGATGCTGGCACTGTTGGCACGTGCAGCTGGCAGCGAAGGCATGATCGCGGGGCAAAGCATTGATCTGGCCGCCGTTGGTCAACAATTATCACTGGCGGAACTCGAAAATATGCACATGTTAAAAACCGGCGCACTGATACAGGCCAGTGTGGAACTCGGTGCGTTCAGTGCACATTGCCGTGATACGTCTGTGCTCAATGCCCTGCGTGACTATTCGCGTTGCATCGGGCTTGCGTTTCAGGTGCACGACGACATTCTGGACGTGATCAGCAACACCGAAGTTCTGGGCAAACCACAGGGCTCCGATATTGCGCGCAATAAACCGACTTATGTCAGCTTGCTGGGGCTCGACGGTGCACAGTCAAAGGCTGAATCGCTGATTCATCAAGCGCATTCAGCACTGAATTGCATTGACGCCGACACCCGTTTATTACGCGATATCGCCACTTAGATCACTGCCCGACTACACTAGCGTTTGACTAATACCATACGTTTGATTAACGTAGCCTATCCGTAAAAATCACCGGAAACTGACCGT
>JAUSPW010000095.1 GCA_030652635.1 Pseudohongiella sp.
CCGGTCAGGTGACCCGTGTCAGCGCCCGCGATAACCAGCGGGTTACGAAGGGCCAGTTATTGTTTGAAATCGATGACCGTCCATACCAGATTGCCTTGCTGGGCGCGGAGGCTCAACTGGCTGAAGTGCGCAGCAATATCGCCAGTTTGCAACAGGAATACCTCAACAGCGACATCGAGATACGTAATGCCGATGCCCGGCTGGAGTATCTGGGCAAAGAGCTGGAGCGCTTGCGCTCATTGCTGGCGCGCGGCTCGGTATCGGTGTCACAGTTTGATGAGGTGGAGTTCCAGTGGATCTCTGCGCAGAACAGTCGTCAGGAAAAGCGCCAGTCGCTGGAGGTCATCAAGGCGCGCTTGATAGACCCGGCACGCCCGATTGACGAACACCCGCTGGTACAACAAGCACTGGCGCGGCGTGACAGTGCACAACTGGACCTCAGCCACGTCAAGGTCGTTGCGCCGCATGATGGCATCGCTGTCAACGTTTCGGCGCACGGCGGTGAAAATGTTGTCGCTGGTGCACCCTTGATGAGCATCGTCGATGACAGCCTCATGTGGCTGGAGGCGAATTTTAAAGAAACTGACCTCACCCATCTCAAGGTTGGTCAGTCGGTCAGTGTTCACATCGACTCGTTTCCAGATCAGCACTGGACGGCGCACGTGGACAGCATCACGCCGGCGACCGGTGCGGAGTTCTCCCTGCTGCCCGCCCAGAACAGCTCCGGTAATTGGGTCAAAGTTGTGCAGCGCATCAAGGTCAATATCGCCCTCGACAATTACAGCGGAATACCCGCGTTGGCCGCAGGCATGAGTGCAGTGGTTGATGTGGATACTGGCAACAAACGTAGTCTGCCCATGATTGGTGCGCTCTGAGAGGTTGTCAATTGTGAGTGCACCCGCCATGGCCGTGCCTTATCGTGGATTGATCACGCTGTCGATCATGCTTGCTACCATCATGCAGGTACTCGACACCACCATTGCCAACGTGGCCCTGCCGCATATGCAAGGCAGCCTGTCAGCCACGCAGGATCAGATCACCTGGGTGCTGACATCCTACATTGTGGCGTCAGCGATCATGACCTTGCCAACGGGATGGATGGCGGGGCGATATGGGCGCAAGAATGTGTTTCTGGTCAGTACGGCCGGATTCACACTGACCTCACTGATGTGTGGCATGGCGGGCAGCATCGAGGCAATGGTGCTTTATCGTGTGCTGCAAGGCTGCTTTGGTGCGGCGCTGGTGCCGTTGGCGCAGGCCACCCTGCTTGATATCAATCCGCGCGAAAAACACGGCAGCGCCATGGCAATGTGGGGTGTCGGTGTCATGATCGGTCCAATTTTAGGGCCAACGCTAGGTGGTTACCTGACGGAGTTCTATAACTGGCGTTGGGTGTTTCTGATCAATCTGCCCCTGGGTGTGATCACCTTTCTGGGTTTATGGCTGTTTATGCCAGATTCCGAGCGTTCCGACCGACCTTTTGACAAATTTGGATTTTTTACACTGACGCTGGTGATTGGCAGTATCCAGCTCACACTGGATCGCGGCGAGCATGTGGGCTGGCTTCAGGCCAGGGAAATTCTGCTGTACTGCGCAATCGGTTGCAGTGCGTTGTGGATGTATGCGGTGCATACCCGACAGAGCGCACACCCGTTTTTGTCACCCGCCATGTTCCGCGATCGCAATCTGGTCGCCAGCCTGTTTTTTATCTTTTTTGTGGGCATCATCCTGCTGGCCACCATGGCGCTATTGCCGCCATACATGCAGAACCTGATGGGTTATCCGGTGCTGGATGTCGGGACCTTGATGGCGCCGCGCGGCATGGGCACCATGGTCGCCATGATGATTGTCGGCAAACTGACCCACCGGGTTGATCCACGCGTGCTAATTCTGTCAGGTCTCGCGTTGACCGCTTTTTCGCTGTTCCAGATGAGTTTGTTTACGACCTACGTGCCGCCGTCCCTGTTGATCTGGACGGGTGCCATGCAAGGGTTTGGACTGGGCTTCATCTTTGTCCCGCTCAGCACTGTCGCCTATGCAACGCTGGCGCCGCAATATCGGGCGGAAGCCGCCAGTGTATTCAGTCTGACGCGTAATATGGGCAGTAGCATTGGTATTTCGATGGTGATGGCCGTGTTGGGCCGCAATATGCAAATCAACCATGCCTATCTAAGCGAATACATCACCCCGTTCAGCTCCAGCATGTCGATCAATCAGCTGCCCGGCAGTCTGGCCTCGCAGGCCGGGGCTGCACTGGCGCTGCTTGATGCGGAAGTATCGAGACAGGCAGCAACTATCGCGTATCTCAATGATTTCCGCCTGATGATGTGGATTGTGATCGCCGCTGCACCCTTGGTACTACTGCTGCGACGACCCATTCAACAAGCTGCATAAATCTGCTCAGGTGCGGTAGCTCGGGTCCTTGGCATCCAGCAGGCGTATCAGCCCCGGCCATACCAGTGGCGCGACTTTGGGCAACATGCTGGATTGCTGGCGGGTGGTTTCAAGCGCCTGTGCAGACGGGAAGTGCAATTCCCCGCCAGCCTGAGCCTTGATTTGTTTTTCGCAGGCATTCTCCAGAAAATACATCAGCGTAAATGCTTCCGCCACGGTGTTGCCGATGGTCAAGGTGCCGTGATTGCGCAGAATCATCACATCTTTGTCGCCCAGATCTTTGACAATGCGCTCGCGCTCGTCCAGATCAAGCGCCACACCTTCGTAGTCATGATAGGCAATTCGTGGATAGACCAGCATGGCGGTTTGAGTGATGGGTAACAACCCGTCTTTCTGCGCGGAGACAGCCGTGCCGGCATGATTGTGAAGATGCATCACGCTGCCGGCGTCCTCTTTCGCCATGTGAATGGCGCTGTGGATGGTGAAACCGGCCGGGTTGATGCGATAACCATTGTCCGCCACGATATTGCCGGCCTGATCAACCTTCACCAGCGACGACGCCGTGATTTCATGGAACATCATGCCATAAGGGTTAATCAGAAAACGGTGGTCGGCGCCCGGCAGGCGCGCAGACAGATGCGTAAAAATCAGGTCATCCCAGCCAAAGTGCGCTACCAGTCGATAGGCAGCCGCCAGATCTATTCGGATCTGCCATTCTTCCGGGTCGATGTGTTGGGGACGGGCGTCTGCGTGCATCTGCGAAAGTTCTGTCATGTCAGCTCCGGTATCAGTCGTCTGGATTCCTTGTCATTGTTACCTGCAATGCTACTTGTTTCAACTTGTAGAGCGACACCCATGTTTGTATATTGCCTGACAGCGTAATCGGCAGAGAGTCTGGCCATGAATACCGAAGTCTGGGAATTGATGAGTTATGTGGTCACGGTGATCGGTTTGCCGCTGGCTATTGCCGTATTTTTATTTGAACAACAAAAAGAGCGCGAGAACGAAGAGGAAGAGGTTTACCAGCTGCTGTCCGACAACTATCAGGATTTTTTGAAAGTTGCGCTGGAGAATCCGGATTTGCGCCTGTTTTCCAAAGATGCCACGCCATCATTGAGTGACGAGCAAGCTGAGCGTCAGCTTATTATCTTCAGTATGTTGATGTCGTTGTTCGAGCGCGCCTACCTGTGGTTGTATGAAGATAAAATGTCGCCCAAACAAGCGCGGCGCTGGAATTCATGGGAGGACTATATTCAGGACTGGTGCGCCAACGAAGATTTCTGCTCGTACCTGCCTCGCCTGTTAAAAGGTGAAGATCCAGGATTTGTGCGTTATGTCAAAACACAGGCCGCCAAGGCCCAAGATCTACAAGACAGTCATTTATGAGTCAGTCTATGTCTTTACGTACTCAGGGCAGCAGTCCCGTCAGTTGGTCTGCGCAAGCGTTTAATCAAGTACCAGATTCTGACAATCGCATCCATTCTGATCAGATAGCCAAGGCCTATGGTTTTACCGGTGCGCTGGTGCCCGGCGTCACGGTGTCGTCTTACCTGATCCACCCGGCTGTGCAGGCCTGGGGTAAAAAGTGGCTGGAACACGGCGCAGCCCATGTGTCAGTCAAGTCGCCTTTATATGATGAAAGAAAGTTTGATGTTTTTGTAAACGCACAAGGCGCTGGCTATGAGGCAGACTTGCTCAGTGAAGGCCGACAGTGTGCGCACGCGTCAGTGAGTATGACTGAGCGATTACCCCCTGCGCCGACCCTGCGCGGCGACACCTTGATCAGAGCGGATTTTGTGGCACCACCCGTCAGCAGGGCATTGATGGAAGCTTTACAAATCAGTGGATGTGCGTCCATGCGTTACTGTTGGTCCGCAGATCATGAAATGGCCAGTTACTTGCGAGTGCAACAGGCCATGCCTGCCTTGCTCAGAACAGATGGCCAACCGGGCAGCGGTGGGTTTGCTAACATAGCGTTTTTGCTGGGGTGCGCCAACCGGCATTTTGCAGCGATTGCGCGCATGAGTCCCTGGATTCACATGGAAACCTGGTCACAAAATTTTCACGCCGTAGAGCTTGGCACAGAGTTGATCAGTGAAATGAAAATCACCCGCCTGTTTGAAAAAAAGGGCCATGAGTTTGCCGACTGTGAATTTAATCTGTTCAGGGCAGCAGACAATGTGTGCGTGTGCTCCATCATGCAACGCGCAATCTACCAGCTGCGATTGCCAGGTAGCCACGCATGAAAACCATCGGGCTGCTGGGCGGCATGAGCTGGGAATCCACACAGACCTATTATCGGGCCATCAACGAGGGCATCCGCCAGCAGCTTGGTGGATTGCATTCCGCTAAAATTGTCCTGTACAGCGTGGATTTTGCAGAAATAGAAACCTTGCAAATGCAAGGCGACTGGGACCAGGCCGGCCGCTTGCTGGCTGATGCTGCGCTTGCAATACAACACGCCGGCGCGGAATTTCTGGTGATTTGCACAAACACCATGCACAAGGTGGCGCCAGCAATCGCCGACGTCATTAAAATCCCGATTCTGCACATTGCCGACGCTACGGCAGATGAACTGATTGCCAAAGGTGTAAAGAGCGTTGGTTTGCTCGGAACACGTTTCACAATGGAGCAGGCGTTTTACAAAGATCGCCTGACCGCCAAAGGCATCACGGTTGTGGTGCCCGGGCCAGCAGACCGAGAGATTGTTAACCGCATCATTTACGAAGAACTGTGTCTGGGTAACATTCAGGGTGACTCGCGTTTGCAATACCTGAAGATTATTCAGCGACTTCAGCAGCAAGGTGCGGAGGCGGTGATTCTGGGGTGCACCGAAATTTCGCTGTTGGTCCAGCAATCAGACACCCCGATTGCGTTGTTTGATACTACCGCTATTCACGCGCAGCAGGCCGTCAGGCTTGCTCTCGCCTGAGCATGCGAGACCTGGGGATGAGATAAATGTTTGAACAAATACAGACTTGGCTGACCAACTTTGTGTTATCCGATTCCATGATCAGTTTGATCACCAGCTCGGTGATCCTGATTGTCACGGTGTTGGCCTTGCGCGCATTGTTGGGACGGTTTATCCGGCGCAGTGTGGCCTCCACGGAGTTGCGGCGTAAATGGATGGTGCAGTCTCGCAACGGACTCCTGTTGCTGTTGATGCTGGGGCTGGTGCTAATCTGGGGCGAAGAGCTGCGAACGCTGGCCTTGTCGATTGTGGCCATCGCGGTGGCGTTTGTGGTGGCGACCAAAGAACTGATTCTGTGTGTGATAGGCACCTTGCTCAAGACCGTCTCCAACTCCTTTAATCTGGGCGATCGCATACAGGTCAAAGACTTTCGTGGTGATGTGATCGATCAGAACTTGTTAGCCACCACCATCATGGAGGTAGGCCCAGGCAGAATCACCCACCAGCGTACCGGCCGCACCATGGTCATTCCCAATGCCATGTTTGTGTCCGAACCGGTGATCAACGAAAGTTTTACGCATGATTATGTGTTTCATGTGTTTACCATTCCGTTCAGACGTGACGAAGACTGGCATGAGGCACAAAAAGCATTTCTGGAGTCAGCCAAAAGACACTGCGCGCCTTATCTGGAAGAGGTTCGTAAGTACATGAACCGCATCAGCATCAAGCGTGGTCTGGAAGTCCCGTCGGTCGACCCTCGGGTGACCATTCAAGTGCCAACCGCCGGCGAGGTGCACTTGATTGTGCGTGTCCCCGCCAAATCCGGTGAACGTGGATTTATAGAGCAAGCCATTTTGACCGATGTATTTTTGCACAATGACTTTATCAAGAAGCCTGTCAGAGCCGCTGATTCTCAGGTCGCTCAGCAAGTACACGACCCTGAGCCTGGACAATGACACCATGACTGATTCAGCAAACCAATGGCCGGTGCGTTTTGCAACTGCGGGGGATGCCGCTGATATTGCCCGCATTTACAACCATTACATTCAAACCTCGGTCATTACGTTTGAAGAGCAAACGCTAAGTACAGCAGACATGGCGCAACGGATCGCAGACGTGAATGCCCTGGGTTTGCCCTGGCTGGTTACCGAAAAAGATGGTGTGGTGTCTGGTTATGCCTACGCGACGCGCTGGAAACCGCGCACTGCCTACCGGCACTCGGTTGAGATTACTGTGTACATGGCGCCTGACTATTCTGGCAAAGGCATGGGCACTGCGCTGTATGCTGAGTTATTCCGGTTGCTGAGAACACGCGGTGTGCACGCGGCCGTGGGTGGGATTGCCTTGCCCAACGATGCCAGTGTGGCCTTGCACGAGAAAGTGGGTATGAAAAAAATTGGAGAGTTTGAGCAAATCGGTTTTAAACAGGGGCGTTGGTTAAACGTCGGATACTGGCAGATTGTTTTTGAAGACAACGCGGCGCAGACAGCAGCGGTCGAACAAAGCAGGTCACAATGAGCGAGCCCTCTGTGAGTCACAGCAAGGTGGCACTGGTCACCGGCGCAGCATCTGGCATAGGTCGCGCCTGTGCGGTATCACTTGCCCGCAGCGGGTATCGGATTGCGGTCGGTTATCGCAGCCGTCAGGACGACGCCACTGCCTTGATTGCTGAACTCGATGGCGACGGCCATGCACTGTTCCAGTGTGACGTGACAGACGCTGCCCAGTCCAAACAACTGGTGCAAAATGTGCTAAAACAGTTTGGTCGGGTGGATGTCTTGGTAAATGCCGCGGGCCAATTTACGCGACAAGACATCGCCGGCGGCGATTTTGAGCAGTGGCAACAGCAGTGGTCGGCCTGCCTGCATTTAAATCTGACGGCCCCCATGAACTTGGCTTTTTTAGTTGCGAGCGCCATGATGGCCCAGCGCAGCGGCAAAATAGTCAACATCACCTCGCGTGGCGCGTTCCGAGGCGAGCCTAACGCACCCGCGTATGGCGCCGCAAAGTCAGGATTGAACTCCGCCAGTCAGTCGCTGGCACAGGCATTAGGGCAATATGGGATACACGTTTATGCTGTCGCGCCCGGTTGGACAGAAACGCCCTCGGCAACCCCGCGTATCAAGGCCGCTGGCTGGGACGATATTGCGGCTCAAAGCCCGTTGGGACGCATTGGTCAGCCGTCGGAAATCGGCGATCTGGTCGCTTATCTGTGTAGCGACAATACAGCCTATCTGACCGGCGCGATCATTGATGCCAATGGTGCATCCTACTTGCGAAACTGAGCACTGCCCGAGCACACTTTATGCCCGCTGAATTGATTATTCTGATACTGGATGCCGTGTTGATTGCGTTTTGTTATCAATTTCTGTATCCCCGTGTGGTCGGTAACAGTCGCATGCGTCTGATTATGAATGACGCCATGGCCACCGTGGTGGCCTTGATGGTTGCCGGGTCTGCGTATGCGGGCAGCGAGCAAACGTTTTCTTTGTTGGTGGCAGACGTGAACTGGTTCTGGTTTACGCTGATCACCTACAGTGTGATGGAATTACCCTTTGCCATGCGTTACATGCGCAGGCACAACATGTTGGAGTAAGCCTGAATGTCGTATAAAAACCTGCTGTTCTGTGCATTGTTGTTTGCTGCACCCGTTCATGCGCAGCCTGCACCGGATGCGGACGTGCTGTCCGCCGCCAGTGCTCAAAAGGCGGCACTGATAGACACACTGTCTGAACTGGTAGCGATTGAATCGGGCAGTGGCGATCGCGAAGGCCTTGATCAGATCGCAGAATTGATCGCTGAGCATTTACGCACACTAGGCGGCGATGTGGAGTTGCTGGACGCTAGCGAAGATGCGTACCGCATGTTTGATACCCCGGCACAGATTGGTCGCATGGTGCATGCCCGATTCACCGGGACCGGGGACAAAAAAATTCTGCTGCTGGCGCATATGGACACGGTTTACATCCGCGGCATGATTGCCGAGCAACCCTTCCGTATCGACGGTGATCGCGCCTATGGTCTGGGTATCTCCGATGATAAACAAGGTGTTGCTGTCATCATTCATACCATTGCCATGCTGCAGGCCCTAGGGTTTGAGGACTACGGTACATTGACCGTACTGATTAATGGTGACGAAGAGATCAGTTCGCCCGGATCGCGCGCCACCATCACGCGTTTGGCAGCGGAACACGATGCCGTGTTCTCAGTGGAGCCGGCCGGTATCAACAGCGATTCACTGACCCTGGCCACCAGTGGTATTGGGGCGGCGACCATGACAGTGACAGGCCGGGCGTCACACGCCGGTGCCGCACCTGAAATGGGGCGTAATGCCTTTTATGAACTGGCGCATCAGGTGCTGCAACTCAGCAATTTGTCTGAACAGGAAACCGGCCTCAAGCTGAGCTGGACGGTGGCCCAGGCCGGCACCAATCGCAATGTGATTCCGGAAAAAGCCGTGGCCAGTGGCGATATCCGCATGTTGCGCATCGAGGACTTTGAACGCCTGCAGGCCAGGATTCAGGAGCGTCTCAGCAACAAGTTGATTCCCGACACCGAGGTGGTAGTGACCTACGAAAACCGTCGCCCGCCCCTCACCGCAACCCCGGCCTCACGCGCCCTGAGTGAGCACGCAAAAACCATTTATGCCGAACTCGGCCGCGAACTGATCGTCAACGATCAGGCTGAGGGTGGCGGCACCGATGCAGCGTTCGCTGCGCTGGAAACACAAGCGCCTGTCATTGAACGCTTTGGTCTACAGGGTTTTGGTGCACACACCAGCAGCGCCGAATATGTGTTGCTGGATTCTATCGAGCCGCGACTGTACCTGCTGGCGCGCATGATTATGGATGTGTCGACAGGCGTGGCACCACTCCCCTAAACTGTGCGCCTCAGAAAACAGGGAGTCAGACATGACAGCGATTGTTATACGCCAGGCGGTACCGGATGATTCGGCGCTCATCTACCACTTTATTCGGGAACTGGCGATCTACGAGCGCGCAGAGCACGAAGTTGTCACCAATGTAGAAGGTATCCGGGAATCCATTTTTGGACCGGAGTCCACCGTCAGTGCTCTGATTTGTCTGATTGACAACAAACCGGTGGGGTACGCTGTCTACTTCTTTAACTACTCAACCTGGCTGGGCAAACGCGGACTGTTTCTGGAGGACTTGTACGTCTCTCCGGAATCCCGTGGTCTGGGCGCTGGCAAGGCCTTGCTGCACTTTTTAGCGCGCGAAGCACTTGCCAAGGGTTGCGGCCGTTTTGAGTGGAATGTGCTGGACTGGAATACACCAGCGATCGAATTTTATGAGTCGCTGGGCGCACGCCCGCAAAGTGAATGGACAGGCTATCGGTTGACCGGTCAGGCGCTGACCGACTTCGCCAACAGCAGCGTGTGAACACGAATTTTTTGAACGAGGAAATACCATGATTATCAAGCCCAAGTACCGCGGTTTTATCTGCACAACGACCCATCCGACGGGTTGTTACAACAATGTTGCTGATCAGATTGCGGTCACACAAAAAACACTGGGTGAGCGCAGCGGCCCCAAAAAAGTGCTGGTGATTGGTGCCTCCAGTGGCTATGGTCTGGCGGCTCGTATCACCGCGGCGTTTGCCTACAAAGCAGATACG
>JAUSPW010000097.1 GCA_030652635.1 Pseudohongiella sp.
TTACCGTGAGGCTGCGTCAGCTTTCAGCGGCGATACACATGAACTCATACCCTATATTTCCTGGACGATTCAGACTAACTGGAGCCTGATGATGTACATGGTAGAGGGCTCAACGCAAGATAGCGCCGACAAAGCAATCGGGGTGCAGTTGACGCGTCGATGGTGACACCAGATTTGATATGGTGTCAGATTCTCATCGGTTGCGGCCGTGCTGGCGCGATGGATGCGCGGTCTACAGCGGGCCGCATGCGCTGAAATGGCGGAAGTTCAGGGCGCTGCACACGCTCGGTATTCTGGCGAGGATCTGGCTGATTCGTTTCCGTCACGATCTCCGGTAACTCTTCTGCATTGCTGGCTGCCAGCGAGGGTTGTTGTGTCAGCTCAGGCTGCTGAATCTCGGGCAAGGAGGCTGCAGGTTCTGGTGCCAGAATGACAGGTATCTGCACACTTATCTCCAGCCGTGGCGACTCAATGGGTAATTGTGTGGACACCCCATTTGATACCCCATTTGATACCCCACTCGACGTTCCATTCGACACATCAGGCGTATTCACAAGCTCCAATAATTGACGCATATACAACGAAGGTACTGAACTGTCTTCATCCAAAATGCGCAGGGCATCGGGTTCCCCAGGGAAAACCAGTGATTCGTCAAGAAAGGGGTCTTGCGGTGGATTACGCTGAATTTCGATCAATGGCGCAATCTCTGCAGGTATTGAGGCCATTTCCTGCTCGCGAGGTAACCACGGGGCAGGCCAGCCGTCTTGGGATTCAATCGATGTTGGGTTTTCGTCCAGGTCTCTATCATCTGTGCCTGCTTCGCCCAAGAAAGGTGAGGGTCCTCCCGTGCCACCAAAGCCGCTGTCTCCGGGGACGCCGCTCTTTCCTGTTCCACCCATGCCGCTGCCTTGGTCTTCGCCACCGCCGCCATTGATCACGCCACCATTGATAAGAATGGTGCCGATGCTGTTGGTCGCGATCAGCAAACTGCACAGAAATAGCACCAAGGCCATCAGGATGGCTATTGGGTAACGTCGCAGTGCCAAAATGGCTCTAGGCATGATCTGATTCCTGGTCCGCACCGGTCTGGGTTGACGCGTGGTCTGGGATTGACCGGGCTGACGTTTTTTCCTGCCAATTATTGTAGTGGAAAACACCAAAATTCATACGATAAATTGCCTGATCATTTCCGTCGTCTGCTTGTTGCAACTGCAATGCTCGACGATTCATTTCAACAAGCGCGGTCATACCCACCTGGGCCGCCAGATCATGCAGTTCCTGCAATGATTCCGGACTCAATTTATCGTAGTAAACACTGCGATCAAAAAAAGCCGGCTGTTTACCCATGATGTTATGGGTGCCAGCATTGAGATGATCCTGAATATTTTTGCCGAAAAAAAACAATTTTTCGTCAACGCCTTTGTCCGGGGTAAAAGCGCCTGTGTTGAGCACCACCCTGTCATGTTCGTCCTGATGCGCTATG
>JAUSPW010000098.1 GCA_030652635.1 Pseudohongiella sp.
TCGGTCAGGTAATCACGCAGCACGTTGCCGGTGACAGAAATGGTGTCCTGACCCGCTTTCAAGCGCTGCAGCGTATGACGAGTGGCGGCATCCGGCGACATGATCTGGATATCCAGACCACTGGTATCGTGATCCTTCAAATAGGTGTTGACCTTGCTGATCAGTTGACGATCGTGCGCACGCTTGTTGTCCAGCCAGAATATCGCGGGCATGCCACTCAGACGCGCACGGGAAACAGCCAGCTTCACCCAGTCACGGATAGGCGCATCTTTAACCTGACACATACGCCAGATATCGCCTTTCTGCACGCTGTGCGCAAACACGGTGTCCCCTGCTTTGGTGCTCACCACAACAGTGCCATCGGCAGGAATCTCAAAGGTTTTGTCGTGAGAGCCGTATTCTTCCGCTTTTTGCGCCATCAGACCTACGTTCGGGCAGGTGCCCATGGTCGCCGGATCAAACGCGCCGTGCTCACGGCAGAAATTGATAGTTTCCTGATAAACACCTGCGTAACAACGGTCAGGCACCATCGCCTTGGTATCCTGACGCTCGCCCTTTCGATCCCACATTTTGCCGGAATCACGAATCATGGCCGGCATGGACGCATCAATAATGATGTCGCTGGGTACATGCAGGTTGGTGATGCCTTTGTCAGAATTGACCATGGCCAGCTCTGGCTGGCTGTTGTAGACCGCCTGAATGTCGGCTTCAATCTGCGCACGCTGCTCTTCAGGCAGGGTGGCGATTTTGGCAACCACGTCGCCAAAACCATTATTCACATCCACACCCAATGCACTGAAGGTGTCTGCATATTTTTCAAATACCGGGGCAAAAAATACTTTCACGGCGATACCAAACATAATCGGGTCTGAGACCTTCATCATGGTGGCTTTCAGGTGCAAGGACAGCAACACGCCTTCGGCCTTGGCAGCGGCGGTTTCTTTGGCATAAAAGGCCTGCAGCTGCGCGGCGCTCAGACGCGCGGCATCAACCACCTCGCCGGCAAGGACTTTAACCGGTTTGCGCAGTTCCACCGAACCATTCACGGTTTTCAAAACAATTTTCAACTCGTCAGCGGCATCAAAGGTTGCCGATTGTTCGCTGCCGTAAAAATCACCATCGCTCATATGTGCAACATGGGTCTTGGACGCAGTTGACCACTTACCCATTTTATGAGGATGTTTTTTAGCGTAATTTTTGACCGAGGCCGGGGCACGACGGTCTGAGTTACCTTCACGCAGCACAGGGTTGACAGCAGAACCTTTGATTTTGTCGTAACGCGATTTCACATCCTGATCAGCATCGGTTTTGGGATCAACCGGGTAATCTGGCAAGGCATAACCCTGCGACTGCAGCTCTTTGATGGCGGCAATCAATTGCGGCACCGAGGCGCTGATATTTGGCAATTTGATGATATTGGCTTGCGGGGTATTGGCCAGCTCACCCAGTTCCGTCAAAGCATCGCCAATGCGCTGCTCTGGTTTCAGGAATTCGGGGAAACTGGCAATAATGCGGCCAGCCAGAGAGATGTCACGGGTTTCCACCGATACGCCGGCAGCCTTGGTAAAGGCCCTGACAATGGGAAGCAGGGAATATGTAGCCAAACGCGGCGCTTCATCGGTTTCGGTATAGATAATCTTCGAATCATCAAACGACATAGTGATTCCTATTCATGAGTTCGGGACAGGGGACAGGGTCTTCAAAGTGCGCGGATGATAGCACTTTGGCGCCCCTCAGGAAAAGGCGCCCACTGCCCGCACTCATAACTAGCTTTGTCGTGGAATCAACAATAAGGCCACACCGATAATCAACGCACCCAAACCCGCCCAGACGGGCACATTGACGCGCTCGCGCTCATTGATGGTCAGACTCACCGGCCCCAGATCAGCTTGGTGGGTGTCTTTGGTATAAGTGAATCCGCCGTACACCAGACCCGCTGCGCCGGCCACAATAAATATAATCCCTAACAGTTTTCGAAATGGCATTTGAAGCTTCCTTAAAGTCGTTTACCCTGAATGACGCGGACCAGTACAACGACCACGGCAATCACCAGCAGTACATGAATAAAACCGCCAAGACTGGTGGATGACACCATCCCCAGCGCCCAGAGAATAAGCAATAGAATCGCGATTGTTTCCAACATAAAGAATATTCCTTGCACTGCTTTTTTAGTTGAGTGTGCATCATGAACCTGATTGCGCGAGGCTTCTGTGCGTCAGCACACCAAGGGCATCAAACCCTGCACCCGCCAGAACTACGGTTATTCAGGAATCTTTTTTTCGGCGCTTTTTGGCTGACCACTCCAGAAACTGACTGATCAACAACGGCAGTACTTCCGTTGCAAGCACCACCGTCAGTGCTGGCTGTTTTGCCATGGCCCGCATGATCAGGCTGCGAGGATATGCATCATGATCGCTTGGCAAGTTGATCTGAATCTGGCGATTGAGCAGCTTGCGGTTCGCCTGTAGCTGCAAACAGATCGCTTGTCGTTTCACTGCACGTTCTTGCGGAAGTGTCATACATCACCACGGCTGCGCATCAACGCAATATCGGCATTCAGCTCTCTGCGCGTGTCTGTAAATGCATGTTCACCCAGCGCCTCTATGCGACGAAACTGTTGCAGAGACACCAATGCGCCGATCATATACAGGCCCGTCAGCATCACGATAGTCGGTATCCGCCACGGCGTATCCCAACTGAAAATCATCGCGAGCGCGCTCAAGGATAACAAGCTGCAAAACAACAGAATAAACCCCAACAACATCACTGCCAGTTGACGGAATATTCTGTTTTTCTCTTCAGCCAGCTCAATCCAGACCAACTGTCCGTGCAGGACAGTCTGGCTCAACACCGTATCAAGCGCAGAACTCAGGCCAGTTTTCGAGCCGTAAATGCTCATCGTCGTGAGAACAGCAGACCGAGCAACAACCCCACTGCGGCCGCACTGCCAATTGCTTTCCACGGGTCGTCATGAACCTTACGATTTGCTCTGGATACACTTTTGCTTGCGCGACGTGCCACGTCGCTGCCCATTTCTGACACAGCATCTTTGGCATCTGCTACACGATCATGGAGCCTGCTGCGTGCCACCACCAGATCGTCACCGGTGAGTGCAGCAGTCTCATTCAGCAAGTTTTCTATATCAGCGACAAAATTGTGAAATTCGCGCGATAACGCTTCTGTTTTACGTTTGCTTTTCATAACAGGTCCTTCTATGTGAGTTGAGTTAAGAGCCTATTATTGACTGTTAAGTCAGTCTGTACGCTAGCGGACAAACATTCAGCGAGGCCCATGTTCGATAGCGCACAGAAGCGCACGGCAACTTCAGGCATCGTCCGCTATTCTGCTATTCCTTTACGGCGCCGTTACTGATTATGGAAGCATTTGACTACACTGCACTGGATGCCAAAGGCAAAACTGTTTCCGGCGTTGTTCAAGCCGAATCTGCTCGTCAGGCCCGAGGACTACTCAGAAGCCGAGGCCTGTTAACAGAACAGGTAGAACGCGTGAAGGCGCGCGAGCGAGCGAGTCAAGTGTGGGCGCGGGGGCTCTCTGCCGCCGAACTGAGTATGGTGACTCGACAGCTCGCTACCTTATTGGGATCAGGACTTACACTCGAACAAACGCTGAATGCGTTGATGGAAGAAGCCAGTTCACCGTTAACGCGTGAAGTTCTTACTGGCGTCAAAACTGAGGTCACCGCGGGCAGTTCGCTGGCCATTGCGCTTGGTTGCTACAAAAAAAGCTTCCCTGACTTCTATTGCGCATTGGTGCATGGCGGTGCTGAATCGGGCGCGCTGCCCATTGTGCTACAGCATCTGGCAGATTATCTCGACAAGCGTCAGGCGTTGAAACAAAAAACTAGTCTGGCCTTACTGTACCCTGTACTGGTGTCGGTTGTAGCACTGGCTATTGTGATCGGACTGCTGGTTTACGTTGTCCCGCAAGTGGTACAGGTGTTCACACAATCACGCCAGCAACTCCCTTTGTTAACGCGTGGCCTGATCTCCTTAAGTGATTTTCTACGCGCCGGTTGGCCTTATTTATTGATTGGCACAGTGGCAACTGTTATCACCTTGCGGCTTGCTTTAAAAAGACCTGTGTTCAGACTACGAGTCGATGCATGGTTGTTGAAGCTACCCTGGATTGGCCCTTTGACACGTAGCATCAATACCGCACGTTTCGCCAGCACGCTGGCGATTTTACTCGGCGGTGGAGTGCCCATGCTGTCTTCATTAAGATCCAGCGCGAAGGTCATCACCAATCAAGTCATGAGTGTCGCGGTCGCCGGCGTGATCGTCAGGGTGCAGGAAGGCACCAGCCTGGCGCGGGCGCTGGCAGAGCCCGGTTTGTTCCCGCCACTGCTGGTACATATGGTTGCCAGCGGAGAGGCCAGCGGAAAGCTTGAACAAATGTTGCAACGCGCCGCTGAACTTGAAACCCAGGCTCTGGAGCGGCGTCTGGCCGTATTTCTGACATTGCTTGAACCGGTGATGATCCTGGTCATGGGCGGTGTTGTGCTGATGATTGTCCTCGCCATTTTATTACCCATCATGGAATTGAATCAGCTGGTTGTTTAAAAACAGGTTCCAAAAAAAAGGCGCCTCTCTGTCTTCTAGCGCACAGAAGCTTCGACCAGCGATGCGGATACTTGCACTGTGCGAAAAAAGTACGTGTGCAGACCATCTGGTTTATCCAGATGCCTGCTGGAGCCTAAACAGAGATGCGAGAACATAATGAAAAAATTACCTGAATTGAATTTCCATCCCAGACCTCTGGTGTGGGGCACTTTGTTTGCAGGCCTGCTGCTAACGGCTTGCGGAGGAGGCGGCGACGGCGGGCGCGACCCGATTCTGGGCGGAGGCGGCACTGCTGTTCTCGTACCTATGGTCTCCTCGGTGACCCCCTTACCGAATGTGACTGGCGTAGCGTTTAACACCGCCGTTGTCACAGCAACGTTTAATAAATCAATGAATCCCGCAACACTGACGGCCAGCTCGTTTAGTCTTGCATGCCCGATGACAACGCCGATCGCGGGCACCGTCAGCTACGCAGCTGCGACTAATGTAGCGACGTTGTCGCTGGGTAGAACATTGCCCGGCAACACAGTCTGTACCGCAACGGTAGCTGCCAGTGTCAGCGACACCACGGGAAACACCCTTGGCAATGCTTACGTTTGGAATTTCACAACCGGCTCAACACCTGAAACAGTGCCTCCGACAGTCAGTTCTACTGCTCCTGTGCGCGCGGCAACCGATGTCGCTGTTGACCGTCGTATGGTTGTAAGTTTTAGCGAGCCGATGAATCCAATCACCATCATTCCTGCCAACTTCAGCTTGGTGTGTCCTTCAGGCACGGTGATATCGAGCGCAGTGGATTACACAGTGGTTGGCAACATTGCAACCTTAACACCCTCACGCAATCTGCCGTTCAGCTCAGCGTGCTCAGTCACTGTAAGCACCGGCGTAAAAGATGTAGCGGGTAATGCAATGACGTCGGCCTACAGCTGGAATTTCAGTACCAGCGCGGCACCGGACACCACTGCACCTACTGTTATCTCTACATTGCCACGCACCAATGCCTTGCTGGTGCCTGTAAATTCATTGATCAGTGCAACATTCAGTGAACCCATGACGCCGCTGACCATCACTGCCAGCAGCTTTACCGTTGATTGCCCGTCGACTGCATCTGTGGCCGGCACCGTGGGTTACGCGGTCAATGGCAACGTGGCCACCTTTACGCCCAATGCTAACCTGCCCGGCAATACCATCTGTCGTGCAACGGTCAGCACTGCCGCGAAAGATCTGGCAGGTTTGTCGCTGGCCTCCAATTACACATGGAACTTCACCACTGGCCCAACGCCTGATCTGATTCCGCCGACTGTGAGCACCACAGTGCCTGCGCGAAATGCAACAGCGGTACGCATCAACACGCTGATCAGTGCCAGCTTCAGTGAACCAATGAATCCTTTGACAATCACAACAGCGAATTTTTCTGTTGCTTGTCCAACAGGTTCACCAGTAACAGGCCTGGTTGCATACGCCGTTGATGGTAACGTCGCGACGTTTACACCTGCGTCAACACTGCCGCCAAGCACAACCTGTCGTGCCACGATTGCTAATGGCGTCAAAGACGTTGCAGGTAACAGCATGCTGGCCAACTACACCTGGGACTTCCAGACAGGTGTGACACCCGACACCACTGCACCCACAGTTGTACTGACTGTACCGACCAACAATGCGACCAATGTGGCGCTTAACTCGCTGATCACCGCGCGTTTCAGCGAATCCATGGATCCGCTGACTATCACTAACCCACAAGCGTTTTTGTTGGTTTGTCCTACAGGCTCACCAGTAACCGGCATCGTCAGTTACGCAGTCAGCAGCAACACAGCAACCTTTACGCCAGCCAGTCCTTTACCGGCCAGCACCATTTGCCGTGCCTCTGTCAACAACACAGTTAAAGATACTGCCGGCAATACCATGGCTACTGTCTACAGCTGGAACTTCACCACCGGTGCGGGCCCGGATGTCAGCCCACCGACTGTCATCGGTCGTTTCCCGGCATCGAATGCCAGCAACGTACCGGTGAACACAACGGTCAGTGCGACCTTCAACGAAGCCATGGATCCACTGACCATGTTGACGTCGAATTTCACCTTGGCGCAGGGTCTTAACCCGGTCAGTGGTCAGATTTCATTTGATCCACTGTCCAACATCGCGACGTTTACCCCTGATGCGGCATTGAATACAGGCATAACCTACCAGTTCATTGTCAGAAATTCTGTCAAAGACATTGCTGGAAATGCCATGGTGCAGAATGACATCTGGAACTTCAGCACCGGCGGCGGACTGGCCCCAGGCGCTGTTTCATTAGGTGAAGCATCCGGTTTTGGCATCATGGCCACTGCAGCGATCACCAGCACGGGCGCTACGCAGGTTAACGGTGACGTGTCACTGGAGCCAGGTACGTCACAAGGCATACCACCACCCCAGGTAAGCGGCACCATCCACGTTAATGATGCAACCTCTGCAAAAGCACGTGCTGACCTGCTGACCGCCTACAATAACCTCAAGACACTTCCGCCAGGCATTACTGTGCTGGGTGGCACCGATCTTGGCGCAACGTTCCCGGGCTCGTCAGGTATGGCACCAGGTACTTACACATCAGGCAGCACTATGCTGATTACCACGCCAGTGACTTTGAATGGTGGCGGCAACTCCAATGCAGTATGGGTGTTCCAGATTGGTTCATCACTGACTACAACGGCAGACATTGTGTTGATCAACGGTGCACAAGCGAAAAACATATTCTGGGTCCCTACTCAGGATGCCACGATTGGTGTAGGCACCAAGTTCTTCGGTAACGTCATCGCCGGCCGTGACACCACTGCGCAAACCGGTGCAACCGTCAATGGACGAATCCTGAGCGGTGCCATCACTGCAGGCACCATCGCACTGGATTCCACCACTGTTAACGTACCGGCCCCATAAGGGCCGGTTCTACCGAACAAAAAATTGAAGTTTTGTAATACATTCTGGAGAAAAACATGAAATCAGGAATACAAAGATCGGGCATGACCAGATCGGGCGTGCCAGTCAGACTCAGTCTGCTGGCGCTAGCGCTGATCAGCTGTCAACTCGCCAGTGCAGCAGAACCGGGTTGGTACATCGGTGCCAACATCGGTGAGTCACGCGCTGACATCGACGACGAAAGAATTGTTGCACGTCTGCTCAGTGATGGGTTCAGAACAGCGACGCTGCGCGAAACTGAAGACCAGACCGGCTTCAAGATATTCACGGGTTACCAGTTCAATCGTAACCTCGCTGTTGAAGGTGGGTACTTTGATCTCGGCCAGTTCAGCTACACCGCCCGCATGGAGCCCTGGGCTATCATGACCGGTGACGCCAAAATGCGCGGACTTAACGTCGACCTCGTGGGGTTCCTGCCACTGGGCGAGAAGTTGTCAGCGTTCGGTCGCGCCGGCGTGATCTACGCAGAAACGCGCGATCGTTTCCGTGGTTACGGCCCGGTGATTATTGACCCGTTTAATACACACAAAACTGAAGCCAGCTGGAAATATGGTGCAGGCCTGCAGTATGAGCTCACCGATAAAGTTGCCATGCGTCTTGAAGCAGAACGTTATCGTTTTGACGATGCGATAGGCAATGATGGCGACATCGACCTGTTCTCACTGGGTGTGGTATACCGTTTTGGTGAAACCGCAGCACCAGCGCCAGTTGCAGCAAGAGCCCCGGCGTCAGTCGCACCGCGCGCCGCCGCTCCGGCACCTGCACCTGCGCCAACACCGCCGCCAGCACCGGCACCTGTGCGCGTGACACTCTCCGCTGACTCACTGTTTGATTTCGACAGTTCAGTCATCAAACCAGCAGGACGCGCGGAACTGGACAAACTGGCAGCAGACCTGCGCGGTGTTGAGTTCGACACCATTATGGTTACCGGACACACCGACCGCATTGGCAATCAGGCTTACAACCTGAGACTGTCAAATCAACGCGCCATGGCTGTGAAAGACTACCTGGTGCAATTCGCAAACATCAACGCGTCGCAAGTGAGCACCCGCGGTGTTAACGGCTCAGAGCCAGTGACAACGGCCGCCCAGTGTGGCAGTCAGATGACACGCGCTCAATTGATTCCGTGTCTGGCACCTGATCGTCGTGTTGAAGTTGAAGTGACTGGAACACGACCCAGGCAGTAAGGTTGTGGAATGTGATCCGGTTTCAGAATAAAATTTGAAACCAGTAGAAAATATAAAGGGGGGAGACTACGGTCTTCCCCCTTTTTTTTCGTGCGCTGGCGAACAGATAAACTCTTCTCAAAAGATCAACCTGTCAGAAGTATTTTTATAACAATTCCAGAATTGGCTTTTTACGCAACGCTGAGATTGCCATTTTTCTTCTGTCTACTGGTTGAATTTATTATGCAACGATTAAAATCAAGCGCTGAAAAAAAGTCTATCGCACCCAAACTCAAACTACTTGCAGCAACGATTGCCTACATCGTTACCAGCAGCCACGCGCAGGCAAATGGCATAGAACCGCTGGTCGTTTCTGGCCAGGCGAGTTTCTCGGCGCAGGGCAGCTTGCTGAATATCACCAACAGTCCTGGCGCTATCATCCACTGGCAGGAGTTTTCGATCGGCGCGGGTGAAACGACGCACTTCCAGCAGGAAAGCGCAGCATCCAGCGTGTTGAACCGTGTCACCGGCGCTGACGCCTCCAGCATTTTTGGCACCTTGTCCTCCAACGGCCAGGTGTTCCTGATCAACCCCAGCGGCATATTATTCGGGCAGGACTCCCGAGTGGATGTGGCGGGTCTGGTGGCCTCAACACTGGATATCAGCAACGACGACTTTCGGGCTGGTCTGTTAAATTTCAACGCCAATGCCACAGCGGGAAATACCAGCAATGAAGGGCGTATCAGCACGCCGTCGGGCGGCGCTGTGTACCTGTTGGGCAACAATGTCAGTAACAGCGGACTGATCAGCAGCCCCAGTGGTGATGTTGTTCTCGCGGCGGGCCGATCAATCAGCTTGATGGATTCCAGCTCCCCGGGTGTACGGGTTGAACTAAGCGGCGATAACAATCTGGCAAGCAACATCGGCGAGATTGTTGCGCTCAGTGGCGAGGTAGGTATCTACGGCGCTGCACTGCGTAACAGTGGCACCATCAATGCGAATCAAGTAACGCGTGATGCCAACGGCAAAATTACCCTGCGTGCGACACACGATATCACGCTGACCAGCAACAGCCAGATCAGTGCGGATGGCGCATCGCCCGGGTTCATCACAGTACAGTCAGAAACCGGTACAACGCTGGTCAACGGCAGCATCAGCGCACGCGGCACGGCAGCTGACAGCGCCGGCGGTGATGTTTACGTGCTGGGTGATCGGGTTGGCCTGCTCGCAGCCGATATTGACGTCTCCGGCGCCCTAGGCGGCGGCACCGTGCTGATTGGCGGGGACTACCTTGGCAGTGATCCAGAGATACAAAATGCCAACAGCAGCTATGTGGGTGCGGATACCACCATCAATGCAGACGCCACCAGCAATGGTGACGGCGGCAAAGTCATTGTCTGGTCAGATGATTTCACCCGCTTCCTTGGCAACGTCAGCGCACGTGGCGGCGAACAATCGGGTAACGGTGGTTTTGTCGAAACCTCGGGCAAACTCAATCTGGAAGTACTGGGCGGCAGCGTCGATACCCGCGCAAGCAACGGTCAAGCCGGCACCTGGTTGCTGGACCCAAGTAACGTTGAGATTACCAATGCGCCCAACACCGGCGCGATTGCTGGCGGTATTTTTACACCTAGTCAAGACACTGCCATTCTTAACAATCTGGTGCTGTCGACCGCGCTTGAGACAGGGAATGTCAATGTCACTACCACCAATCCGGTTGGAACGCAGGGTGGCACCATTACCGTCAGCGCGCCGGTCACTCGAGCCGCAGGGACTGGCACTACGACGCTGACACTAACACCTGACCAGATCACCGGCGGCACCATTACTATTGCCGGTGGAGGCAGCATTTCCGGCAGCGCCGGTTCGCCATTGAATGTCAGCTTTTCCGCATCGGGCGTTGGGGCAACGGTTGCCGTGGGTGCGGCCATCACCACGTTTGGCGGCAATGTCTCCAGCACCGGCACGACCTTTACCAACCTCGGTGGCACCATCAATACCAGTGGCACCGGCACAGGCGGCACCATAACCCTGAACCACACCACCACCATGACACTGCCCTCCCCGCTGATTTCCGGTGGCGGCAATATCAACATTGCAGGCGGATCAACCTACACGGGCACCAGCACCATCGATGCCGGCGCCGGTACATTGACCCTGCGTGGCAACGCCAATGCACTCACCATGGGCATCGGCAGCACAACAGGTACCTTCAACATTACCAATGCCCAGATCCAGGGGATGACCACCACCGGTGGTTTGATTTTTGGACAGACCAGCGGCACCGCAGCGATTACGCTGGGCACCAATGAAGCGGTCGACTTTGGCACCAAAAATGTCCTGGTACAACAAGCAACCGGTGGCATCACTGTTATCGGTTCAGCGATCAGTGGCAGCGGCAATATGAGTTTTGTTGCTGGCACGGGTACGTTCACTAACAACAGTCAAGTCATCACCAATGGTGCGGTCAATATCACCGCTGACCTGTTGGCACTCAATGCCGACATTGTCGGCACCGGTCAATTGACTATCACGCCATTCACCAAATCACTTGCCATTGAAACCGGGTTAACACCGACCGCCGTCAAATTTGGACCGGCTGGTCTGTTTAATACCACACTGGTTGCCAGCAATGCCGGGCGTGTTTTAAAAATTGGCGACAAAACCCATACCGGCGATATCAGCGTGATTGGCGCCTACAACCCGGGCGCTCAGCGTATTGAACTGGTGACTGGCGGTGATGTTCGGGTAAACGCCGGTGGCGTTACCTCCCAGAACATTGTGCTGGCTGGCAAAAACTTTATTAATCCCTTTGGTGCGGCTGCGCTGACGGCCACCACCGGCAGATGGCTGGTGTATTCAGATGATCCGGCACTCAATACCTTTGGCGGACTGAACAGCAATCAGCTAGCACTGTGGGGTCGCAGCTATACCGCCAATCCGCCAGCATCAATCGCTGCCGCCGGCAATCGTTACCTATTCACCAAAGTACCGCAACTGACGGCAAGTGTGGATGGCGGCACCCTCAATAAAGTCTACGGCACCGATCTGACCGGCTCAGTCCCTACGGTCACGGTCACAGGTCTGGTGAATGCGGCCACATTCGGTAACGTGTTTTTACAGGACACGATGGGCGGCACACCCACGGCGAGTTCGGCAGGATTTGCTGCCACAGCACCGGTTAACGGCAGCCCGTATGTCATCAGTGTCTCTGGCGTCACGGCACCCGCCGGTTATGGCGCGACCATCACCAGCAATGGGCAGGTTAATGTGTCGCCTTATGTGGTCAACCTGAATGGCTCACGTGCTTACAACGGTACCACTGCCATGCCTGGCAATGTGTTTGCCACTGGCGCACTGGTCGGCACACAAACCCTGACCATCACCGGCACAGGCACCGTTGCCAATGGCAATGTCGGCACTGGCAAGATGGTGACACCCGGCACACTCGCACTGGGCAACGGCAGCAATGGCGGGATTGCCTCAAACTACACACTTGTAGGCGGCAATCACAGCGCCGGCATTACACCAGCGCAGATCAGCTTTGGCACCAACAACGTTGTGAAAGTCTATGACGGTAATACCAACGCAGCAGGCAGCGCGGTTGTCAGCTCTGGCGCCTTGTTTGGCAGCGATACGTTCAGTGGTGGCACCTTTGTGTTTGCCGACCCGAATGTCGGCATTGGCAACAAGCAGGTCATTACCTCAGGCGTGACAATAAGCGACAGCAATGGCGGTGCAAACTACAACATCGCTTACTCGCTGAACTCAACCAGCACCATATCCCCCTTCATTGTCAGCCTGAACGGTTCACGTCAATACGACGGCACGGTGAATATGCAAGGCAGCATACTGACGACCAATGCGCTGGTGGGTACCCAGACATTGACCTTGTCCGGCACGGGTAGCGTGGCAGACGCCGGTTCAGGTACCAACAAACCCATTGCATTGGGTTCGCTGGTGTTGGGCAACGGCAATAACGGTGGATTGGCCAGCAACTACACGTTGAGCGGCGGCACACATCTGGCGAGCATTGTCGGCGTGTTACTCGATATTACTGCCAACAACGCCACTAAAACGTACGACACGAGCGCATGGACTGGCGGCAATGGCGTGACCTACAGTGGCTTTCTGTCCGGCGATACTGAAGCCAGTCTGACGGGCACATTGGTGTACAGCGGCACCTCGCAGGGAGCAATCAATGCGGGCACCTATGGCATCATGCCCGGCGGACTTTCTTCCAGCAACTACATCCTTAACTTTGTTGGCGGCACACTGAATATCACGCCTGCCATGCTGGGTATTGCGGCCAACTCGGCGGTGAACATCTACAGCGGTCTTGGTTGGGTAGGCGGTAATGGCGCCGTTTACACCGGATTCAAAGGCAGTGATACCGCAGCCAGTCTCAATGGCACATTGGTTTACGGCGGCACCTCACAAGGCGCAATCAATGCCGGCAATTACAGCATCATTCCGGGTGGCCAGAGTTCGCCCAATTACACAATCAATTACACCAATGGCAATCTGATTGTTGCACCGGCGTCATTAGGCATCGTCGCCGACAATGCCAGCAAGCGTTACGGTGATACCTTGGCGTTTGTGGGTAATGAATTCAGAAGTAACGGTCTAAAGAACAACGAAACTATAGGTCAAGTCACCCTGGTGAGTTCCGGTGCCAACCCGATCGCCAGTGTCAACGGCAGCCCGTACGACATTATTGTCATGGATGCCCGAGGTGGTACGTTTAATCCGGCCAACTACGACATCAGCTACTTTTACGGCGCGCTTGACGTCATTCCTGCCGAACTGCTGGGTATTACCGCCAATTCTGCCGTAAAAATTTATGATGGCTTGAGCTGGATGGGTGGCAATGGTGTCAAGTACACCGGTTTCCGTGCCGGCGATACCGAGGCCAACCTCACCGGCACCATTGTGTACGGTGGCAATTCACAAGGTGCAATCAACGCGGGCACCTACACGATTTCACCGTCTGGACAAAGTTCCCCCAACTACACCATTACCTATCTTAATGGCAGCTTGATTGTGGCGCCGGCAGCACTGGGCATTGTTGCGGATAACGCCAGCAAGGCGTACGGCGACACGTTGGTGTTTGCGGGCAATGCCTTCCGAAGTACCGGACTGCAGAATGGCGAAACCATCGCGTCAGTAACACTGACCAGCCCCGGCGCAAACGCCTTGGCCACCGTCGGTGGCAGTCCTTACGCCATTACTGCAAGCAATGCCTTTGGCGGCACGTTTAACCCGGCCAACTACCGAATCAGCTATTTTGATGGTGCACTTGAGGTCACACCCTCCAGTCTGCTGGCAGTTGCGGCCAACTCGGCGGTCAAAGTTTATAACGGACTCGCATGGACCGGTGGCAACGGGGTGGTATACAGCGGCTTCAGAGGCACTGACAACGCGGCAAGTCTGAATGGCGTGATCAGTTATGCCGGCACCTCACAAGGCGCCGTGAATGTCGGCAACTACAGTATTGTGCCGTTTGGTCAGAGTTCACCGAACTACACAATTACCTACATGAACGGCAATCTGGCAGTGACACCGGCAACGCTGGCGATCACAGCGCTGGATATCAACAAGAACTACGGTACGGCCACCAGCTTTAACGGAAGCGAATTCCGTAGCAGCGGATTGCAGAACGGTGAGACCGTGGGTCGGGTAACCCTGAGCAGCGCAGGAGCCACTGCGGGCGCCGGCGTGGTTAACAGTCCCTATATGCTGGTTGCCAGCAACGCGACCGGTGGCAGTTTTAATCCTGCCAACTACTCGATTACTTATGCCAACGGCGCACTGCGCGTGATGCCGATTCCGTTGTCAGTGGTGGCTAACTCGCACATGAAAATTCAGGGTACTGACGATCCTCTGTTGAGTTACACCGTGAGTGGTCTGGTTAACAACGCACAACTGGGCGTGCTGGATACACCGGCATCGGTACTGAGTGGCGCACTGGTGCGCGTGCCCGGCGAATCAGTGACAGGCAGTCCTTACCCGATCAATGTGGGCAGTCTGACGAGCAACAGCAACTATACTCTTGGCTTTACACCCGGCAATCTGGTGATCGCGCCGGTTCCTGAGATATTTGCCGGCCTTGTCCACCATCAGCTTTATTACCGTCCAGGCAATTTCTGGCACATCTCCCTTAGCCCGACCGGCGCAGACAAAGGTTTTGATGTGATGCGTGGCACGGGAAATGCCGCATCACGCGAGAACAAACAACTGAACAACTGTGATTCTTTAACCTCGAGTGGCTTCTGTGAAACCTGGGCCTTCCCGCAACAACAGGAAAGTGAACAAAAATGAATACATTAACTGGAATGAACCGGTTTCACCGCTGCTTGCCGACTTTCAAGAAATCGGCTGTCTGTATCGGCATAACAACGCTTTTGCTCGGCGCAGCGCCTGTGTTTGCACAGCCAGCTACAGAGCGTTTTGACATCAACCGTTTTGTGGTGGAAGGCAACTCGCTGCTGCAACAGGAACGCATTGATGCCGTGTTGCAGCCATACACCGGCACACAAAAGGACTTGTCGGATGTGCAGCAGGCAACCGCAGCGTTGCAAAATTATTACAGCAACAACAGTTCAAATATTGTCTGGGTCGTGGTGCCCGAACAGGATCTGGACAACGGTGTTGTTCGCTTGCGTGTCGTGGAAGCACGCATTGGCACAGTCAGCATTGATGGTAATGATTCGTTTGACGATGACAACATCCGCGCCAGCCTGCCTGCGCTGGTGGAAGGTACATCACCGTCTCCCAAAGCAATCTCGGCCAACGTGCAGCTTGCCAACGAAAATCCGGCAAAACAGGTCGATGTGCTGCTGCGTCCGGGGACGCAAGAAGGTCTGGTCGACGCCGTGGTGAATGTCATCGATGAGCAAACCTTTAAAGCATTTGTAACGCTGGATAACACCGGCAATCCGCAGACGGGCGACTACCGGCTTGGACTCGGCGTTCAACACGCCAACCTGTTTAACAGTGATCACGTGGGGACGCTGAGTTTTGTCACCTCGCCTGACCATTTCGACGAGGTAAAACAGTACTCGGCGAGCTATCGAATCCCCCTGTATCAACTGGATGACTCGATTGATTTTATTGCCGGTTACTCTGATGTGGATGCCGGTACCACACAAACGGTGGCAGGGCCTTTGGCCTTCTCAGGTAAGGGCGCAGTCTACGGCTTCCGCTACAATCAACTGCTGGCCCGACAAGGTGAGTACTCGCATAAACTCACTTATGGCATTGATTACCGCGCGTATGAAAATGTCTGCTCACTGGGCATTTTTGGTGAAGCTGGTTGCGGCCCGGCGGCCGTTGACGTCACTGTGAGACCGCTCAGTGTTGCTTACAGCGGCAACTGGGCACGACCAGGTCGTGCGGCTGATTTTTATGTGGGTTACTCCCACAACCTGTCAGGCGCAAGCAATGGCGACAGTGCCGACTTTAGCGCCGCCCGACCTGCGCCCGGTGGTGGTGTCGGGGCTTCTTCGCAATATGACATATTCAGAGCCGGCGCCAGTCTGGTGCAGGCTTTTGCTGGCAACTGGCAGTACCGCGTGGCATTGAATGCGCAATATACAGCAGATGCCTTGATCACCGGCGAGCAGTTTGGCACAACCGGCGCAACCATGGTGCGTGGTTTTCTGGAACGCGAAATCGCTCGCGACATTGGCCATGTGGTTAACGTCGAAGTGAACACACCCAATCTGATGGGCACATTGATCCCCGGCAACAGCAACCTGCGGGCGTTGGCGTTTTACGATGGCGCTCGCAGCAGAAACAACAAACTACAGGGAGAAGATCATAAAAAATCATCTATCGGTAGTTTGGGAGTGGGCCTGCGCTGGAATCTTGATCGCAACATCAATGCGCGTTTTGACATTGCCAAAGTAGTCGACGGCGATGGCAGGCAGCAGCGCGGCGACTATCACGGACACTTTTCGATCTATTTTGGATTCTGAGTATTTGCTGATGCACCAATAAGAACGGAGGCCAAGGCCTCCGTTTTTATATGACGTGTGTTGTCACATGTCTGACTATTTTTCTGCCTGACGCGCTTTGGCAACTTGCATCACTTCATCAAGGGTATCCATAAACTCCATCACCTTGATGGGTTTGGTCATATATCGGTAGAAGCCCGCCTGCAGACCCTTTTCAATATCCCGGGGCATCGCATTAGCGCTGAGCGCTACCACCGGAATATTGGCCGTTGAAGGTTCCGTTGTCAGTATTTCCAACACGCGTATGCCATTGATACCCGGCAAATTGATGTCCATCAGAATGACATCCGGCAGCTCGCTGAGTGCCATTTCCACACCCGAGATGCCATCTACGGCACTGATCAGGCGGATGTCAGGCCGACGCGCAATCAGATCCTCCACCAACATCAGATTGGCGGGATTATCCTCGACATATAACAAGGTGTATTGCTGGAATAATGTCGCATTGTCGGCACTTACACGTGCCACGGGGACAAGATCAAGCAACTGCGGGGGCTCGCTGAGCACAAAGTCCACCCAGAAACGACTGCCTTCACCCTCCACACTGTCTACGCCAATAATCCCCCCCATCAGTTCAGTGAGTCTTTTTGCCATGACCAGACCAATACCCGTGCCTTCAATGGCACCCACTTCCTGACCAAGACGATTAAACGGCTGGAACAGCTGCGCAATCTGCGCGTGAGACAAACCCAGACCACTGTCTTTGATACTGACTTGCACCCGGCCGGCGCTTCGCAATTCGCACGTCACCACCACGGTGCCGTTTGCCCGGTTGTACTTGATGGCATTGGTCAACAAATTGATCAATATCTGTTTTACGCGGGTACGATCAGCATTGATATAAAACGGAACACTCACCAGCGGGAATGTCACGGTGATATGGCGCTCACGTGCCTGCGATTCGACCATTGCCTGGCATTCAAGCAACACGCTCTCCAGCGCCAACGGCTCAATGGACAAGGACAATTTTCCTGACTCCACCAAGGCGAGATCCAATATCTCATTAATCAGATCCAGCAAATACCAGCCTG
>JAUSPW010000099.1 GCA_030652635.1 Pseudohongiella sp.
GGCACCAATAATCCCACCCATGATCGTAAAGGCCAGCGTGTGGTAGGACGCATTGATCAGAAACAGTTTGAATGAGCGTTGTTCAAACAAGTCATTAATGGCAAAGGACATGGCTACCCAGCCAAATCCTGCCAGAAAACCATAAAACAGGCCGCTGTGCAGCGTGCTGCTGCTGCCCAGAAACATGGCCAGATTAAAGGCAATCACCAGGCTTGCCAGAAATGCCAGACCAAACGTTCTGGGGATGTTCTGGCTTTTAGCGCGCTCCTCGGTGATGCCGGTTTCCCGCATCCAGACCTTGCCAAACAGCACGCCGGAATACCACAGACCACCGAGCATAAAACAGGACAAGGCGGCTACAAAAACAGCCAGCAGATTCAGACTTGAAATATCCATGTGATTCCCTCTTTATTGTTATGTCGATCGGGGTTACTTCACTGTCTTGCAGAGTTGTAAATATAGACCTTTGTCAAAAAGTTGACCAGTCACCTGTTGTTACAATACCGGCGGGAATAGTGTGCCTTTTGCGACACAAACATGCTTACAATAAGTCTTGGTGGATATTACCGTGATGCAGAACATGACACTCTTTCGTAAATTGATCACTGTTGTCAGCTTGATAACAGCAACCTCGGTGTTGTTGATGCCGTCTGTTGTGTCGGCACAGCAGGGACAACCCACCATTGAGCAACTGCTGCAAGAACCATTTCTGGACGATTACTACTCCAACGTGGTGTATGGCTACGAAATCATCACCGATACCCAGAACAACGCCAGCCGTTATGTCGGCAACAGCCTGAACTGCAGCAATTGCCATTTGCAGGCCGGCACCCAAAAGGAAGCGCTGCCGCTGAACGTCGCCGGCATGTACCCGAAATGGCGCGCCAAAAACGGCAAACGCAATGGCATCGGTTTGCGTATTCGTGAATGTTTCCTGTACAGCATGGACGGCATCATGCCACCCGAAGATGCGCCGGAAGTGCTCGCCATCTCGGCGTATGTGAGTTATCTGTCGCAAGGGCAAATTATGGGCGCAGAACCCGAGGGGCGCGGTGTGCCCACCTTGCCAGACACCGGCTATGACCCCAACCCCGCCAATGGTCGTGCGGTTTATCTTGAACAGTGCGCAAGCTGCCACGGTGTGCAAGGGGAGGGCATGGCTGGCATGCCGCCCGTATGGGGACTGAACTCCTACAATAAAGGCGCCGGTATGAATGATATTCGCGAGGCCGCCGGGTTTATCTGGGCCAACATGCCTTTGGGTAATGGAAAGTCCCTGAGTCATCAGCAGGCGTTTGACGTGTCGGCTTACCTTAACCTGCAAATTCGTCCCTCCGACCCCAGGGACAGTAAATTCCTCAAACTGTTGGAACACCTGATAAATTGATCCGTCACTATCTCACACAAGCGACTCCCTCATTTGCCTGGAAAAATCGCATGGGCAATTGGCGTACGGAGATATTTGCAGGCTTTGTGGGTGCCATTCTGGTGATTCCACAAGGTATTACCTTTGCGTATCTGGCGGGCCTGCAACCTGAGTATGGTTTGTACTGTGCCATTTTTGTGACCCTGTTTTGCAGCATTCTGGGCACCTCGTCAATGATGAGTGGTCCCAATACTGCGGTGGCGATCCTGATCGGTACGGCGGTGTTACCGCTGGCTGGTCGTGGCAGCCCGGTCTATATCGACTTTGTTTTTCTGCTGTGCCTGATGGTCGGCGCCATTCAATTGCTGTTCTGGTTGATGCGTGGCGCGCGCATTTTTCAGTATTTGTCGCCGGCAGCAATCTCCGGCATCTCCGCAGGCGCCGGATTTCTGATCATCATGTCGTCGCTGGACAGTATTCTCGATCTGTCGACATTCAAAACCACGTTTTTTTACGAAAAAATTTACGTGATCATCAGCGACGCGCGCGATCTGGTGAATCCCTTCAGTCTGTTTATTGGTTTGTGCACCATTGCAGGTGGCTACCTCGGTCGGCGTTTTTCACCACGCTATTTTATTATTATTGCGGTGACCGCCGGTTACCTCAGTGGTTTATTGGTTGCGTTTATCTGGCCGCAACCCATCACAGAATTGGAATACCTGGGGCGAATGCCATTGGAGTGGTTGCCATTCAGTGTGCCCACCATCAACATGGAATATCTGATGATCAGCACCAAGCTGATCCCGTATGCCATCACCATCGCATTTATAGGTCTGGCGCAGTCGCTGGTGATTGTGCGGGAACTCAAGATGGAAACCGATCAGGACATCAATCTGGACAAAGAAGTGTATGCCCAGGGATTGGCAAATCTGCTGGCGCCATTCTTTTCCAGTTTTGCAGGGGCAGGCAGCTTCAACCGCACCAAGGCCAATCAAAGTCTGGGTGCTACCACACCTTTTTCTGGCATCGCATCGGCCGGTTTTGTGTTGGTGCTGATCACCTTTCTGGGACCCATTTTGACGTACATGCCCATGGCGGCGATGGCCGGTACGTTGTTTATTGTGGGCGCGGACATGATTAAATGGCGTGACATCAAACACTACGCCAAAGTGCGCGCCGAGCTGGTGATTTATCTGGCCACGTTTGTCAGCATCATGTTTTTTGGGCTGGCGACCGGTGTTGTGGTGGCGGTGTTCCTGTCGGTCAGCGTGTTTATGTTACGGATCAGCCAGCTTGAGTTGACAGTTGAGTCGTCGGACTCGGGTGTGCTTCTAAAAGTCAAAGGCGCCTTGTTTTATGCGTCGCTTGCGCACCTTACCGAACGTTTTCACAGTCACTTCGGTAAAAACATGACCGTCGATCTGCAATTCACCACCCATATTGACCAGTCTGCTGTTGATTTTTTTATCCGCGAATCGAAGCACATGGCGGCGCATGGCGCGAGGTTGACGCTATTGATCAATGATAAACAAGGTCACTTTTTGAAAAAGTTAGGTGCGAGCAGTGATATTGAATTGGTCGCGTTATAGTTTAAAAATCATCCGTTTGATAGATAACGCAGGAGAGTAAACATGAAAGAAGATGATCAGCAAACAGTCGGGCGTCGTGCGCTGTTAAGCAATCTGGGCGTGGCCGCGGTCGCCGGTCTGGCTGTCAGCGCCAGCCAGGTCTCTGCTCAGCCAACCACCCAGGACACCGGTTTTCAACCGGGCAGACATGGTCAGGATCTGTGGCTGGATGAACTGTCGGGCAGTCATCGCGTGATTGTTGACTCGTCGTCACCTGTGGGTGGTGCCAGTGCGTTATGGTATGCCAACAACATTATCAGTGCCCACGAGGAATCATACGAGGGTAGCGCTTCTGACTACGCCATGATTGTGTGTTTCCGGCACTTGTCGACAACGTATGGATTTAATGATGCCATCTGGCAAAAATACGGCGCTATGTTTGACCGTGCAGCTAACCCGGCACCCACACAGAATCCTATGAGCACAGCGGGGCCCTCTAACGGGGGGAACAGTATCGCGTCTTCAGTGGCACGCGGGGTGCAGTTTGCTATTTGCGGCAGAGCCACCCGACGCTTCGCCATGGCGATTGCGTCGTCAACCGGGGTAACGGCTGACGAAGCGTTTGCTGAATTGTCATCAAGTCTGATCCCCAACGCCCGAATGGTGCCGGCAGGTGTGGTGACAGTCACCCGGGCGCAGGAATACGGTTACAGCTTGTTGTATGCGGAGTAACAAGCCGCGGGGGCTTGGAGTAATTACTCCGAACCAACCAGTTCAAAAATCAGGTTTGTACCATCGATCAATAAAAACTGCAGGCCCCGGTACTCTACATTGTCCTCAATGTGGAGCTCCGGGATGCGGAATATCCCGGTCGCAGAGTTGAAAGTAGATGCTTTTTCAGGCATGACAGTTAATGGTTTCAACGTTGACTCGATTGCCTGTATGCGCACGGTGGGTTCCATTTGAAGCAAATTAAAACCCAGCTCGATATTGCCAAATTCACCCGCTGCGACGGCAGAGGTCAAGCGGTTGCTGCACAGGTCAAAACGGTTGGCAACTGCTGGCAGATTGTTATAAGTGATCGGCACATAGTTCATGGCAAGTGTATTGGTCCCGTTGCTGTCATAGACAAAAACCTCAGCAACACCAAACTGATTTTCCCCCGACAGTGGCGCATTCGCCCATCTCAGTCGATCCACTATCTCGGGATTGCTGCTTAACTGCTTGCGGGAAACAGCGCGAAGTTTTCCGTTGCCAGCATTCTCAAAAAAGGAGGTGGATTCGGCAGATGGATCCCGATTGTCTATCGCGATCACCTCCGGATAGCCATCGCGATTGATGTCGTGCAGCCGGAAAAAATAGGGCGTATCGCGTTCCGGGTTGGTATCCTGGGTTGGGCCGCTTAAACAGCTCTCGGTGCGGTCTGTAAATCGCCGACTGCCACGACCTTCG
>JAUSPW010000102.1 GCA_030652635.1 Pseudohongiella sp.
CCGGTCAGCGCCATGCATATCCAGATTGATCAGGACATGTCAGCCCGACTCTGGCTGAAGTTTGCCGTTAACTGCGCCATCAATGCTATGACGGTGTTTTACAATTGCCAGAACGGTGCGCTGCTCAGCAATCCAATCGCAAAACAGCATCTTGAAAAGCTCTGTATAGAGATCAGCACACTATTGGCGGCGCTGCCTGAATGTCCCGCGTTGCCGGATCTTTGGCAACATGTGCAACAGGTAGCCACAGCCACCGAACATAACTATTCGTCGACCCTGCAAGATATACAACGTGGCAAACCCACAGAAATAGCGCATTTGAATGGCTGGTTGTGTGAACTTGCCGCCTGTCACCAACTACCCTGCCCACTCAACATCGCCTTACTGAACCATGTCATACAGCAGCAATCCAGCGCTTTTTGACTGTGTTAGAATCCGGCCACGATCACCATTGGATTACATGCGCAGTGAATGGCCCCTCGCTAAAAGAACAAACCAGTCGCAGTGCGCGCTATGACGTGCTGTTGTTCGGGTTATTGATTACTCTGGTGATGATCGGTTTTATCCTGTCCTTGACCAGTGGCAGCGTGAGCATTCCCGTCAGTGAGGTTTGGAACCTCCTGTTTAATGCCGACGCCTCGTCAGCATCCAGCTCACAGGCACGGATCGTTCAGGAACTGCGATTGCCCAGGGCGCTGGCCGCGTTTGCCACCGGCGCCATGTTGGCATTGTCGGGTGTGATGATGCAGGTGCTGCTTCGCAATCCGCTGGCGGATCCTTATATTCTCGGCATTTCTGGTGGTGCCGCGGTGGGCGCGCTCGGTGTGATCATGCTGGGCCTGGCCAGCATCTGGATGCCTTACGCTGCGTTTACGGGCGCCCTATTATCGGTATTACTGGTATTTGGACTTGCCGGGCGCCGGCAAGGCTGGTCGGCCACCCGCTTATTGTTAACCGGTGTGGTGATTTCCGCCGGCTGGGGCGCGTTGATCAACCTTATGCTGAGTACCAGCAGCAATCAGACTGTACACAGTATGTTGTTCTGGCTGATG
>JAUSPW010000109.1 GCA_030652635.1 Pseudohongiella sp.
CAGGTAGCCCCCGCAAAGGGGGTATACAAAGACTATCCCATTGTAAACAGTGAGCTGGAAATTTCAAGAAGTGTGATTTTGGATTGAATGAGCTGTGTTTGCGGCAGGCCTGGCCAGGGGTAGTCTCATGTGGGTCGAAAAGCAGGGAAGTGCGCTGGTTGTGGAGGATAACCCGGAAACCCGGGTGTGGTTATGCTCGTGTGTGGTTTCGGCTTTTCCGGGGCTGACAGTTCACGCAGCTGCCAATCTGGCTGAAGCCATGAGTCTGTTGGGCGGGATGCAGTTTGACCTGGCGCTGGTGGATCTAGGGTTGCCCGACGGTAGCGGCATGGACGTCATCCGGGCCTTACACAGCGCGCAGGCGCAATGTCATGTTGTGGTTGCGACCATTTACGACGATGACCGCAATTTGTTTGCTGCGCTCAAGTCGGGTGCCAAGGGCTACATTCTCAAGGATCAGGATCGCGGCAGGATTGTCAGTTATTTGCAGGGTATCAAGAAGGATCAGCCGGCAATGTCGGCGGCCTCGTCACAACGCCTCATCAATCACTTCAACAACAAAGCGGATGCGTTGGCGCAGGCTAAACTCACGCCGCGCGAAGTCGAAGTGTTGTGCATGATTGGTAAAGGCTTCAGTGTGGAGGATGCTGCAGGCATGCTGCAGTTGTCCTCCGACACCGTGAAAGGTTATGTCAAAACCATCTATAACAAGTTGGGCGTGTCTAATCGATCCGAGGTAACGCTTGAAGCGATACGCCTCGGATTGATTGATGTCGACTGATTGTTACCAGACTGACACTACTCTTGAGCTGTCCTTGCGTTGCGGGCTGGCTTTGCGTGGCGCATTGTCGTTGCGCGCAGGTGTACGCCGGTCGCTGCGCTCACCGCGGGTATCAGCTGCAGCAGGAGCCGCCTGATTTCCACGCGATTGATACAGACGTTCCTGGTCTACACTGTCGGGTGTTGGGCGAATGCCAACATGACGGGTTTGGGCAGGACGGGCTGTTGCAGCGGAATCGCGACGCGGGCCACGGCTGAACGGCTTGTCAGCATCAAAGTTGCCACGCTGTGGCGTGCGCTGCTGACCTGGCTCGGTGCTGCGCGGAGTGCTTGTGCGTGCAGTGGTCGTGCTGCTGGTGCGTGCGGGGCCGTTGCTGGTACGCGCGGATGTGCTGCTGGTGCGCGGGCTGCTGCGACCATTGTCACCGCGGCTCTGACTGCGAGCTTGTCGTTCCGCCATGGCACGACGTGGCGCTTCAAGGCCTTCTTTCTCATCCTGAGCACGTTCACGCTGCTCAAAACCGGGAACAACCTCCAGCAGCAAGCGGGTTTTTAACACCTTTTCAATCTGCTTCAGTTGTTTGGTCTGGTCAGCGCTGACCAATGAAATGGCCTGGCCTTCCGAGCCGGCACGGGCGGTACGACCAATGCGGTGTACGTAGTCTTCCGGGACGTCGGGCAGATCGAAGTTAATAACGTGGGGCAACTGATCAATATCAATGCCACGCGCGGCAATGTCAGTGGCTACCAGCACCTGAAGCTCGCCGTTTTTAAACTGGTGCAGCACCTTGGTGCGTTGGGCCTGGCTTTTGTTGCCATGAATCGCGGCCGCTTGAATGCCGTCTTTTTCCAGCATCATCACCAGTTTGTTGGCGCCGTGTTTGGTGCG
>JAUSPW010000111.1 GCA_030652635.1 Pseudohongiella sp.
TTGGCGGCAGCACTGGCGGCAGGTGAAACTCTGGAAAAAGGCACCACCCTGGCAAATCTGGCTGCAGGTCTGGTGGTGGCAAAATTGGGTACAGCGGCAATCAGTGGTCCGGAACTGCGCCGCGCGGTCCAACAGCAGGCGGGCAGCGGTCGCGGGGTAATGAGTGCCGCGCAATTGCTCATGGCTGTGCAGGATGCGCGTGCTCATGGCGAAAGAATCGTTTTTACCAACGGGTGTTTTGACATCATCCATGCCGGACACGTTGGATATCTCGCGCAGGCCCGCAAACTGGGTGATCGCTTGATTGTGGCGATCAATGACGATGACTCCGTCAAACGGCTAAAAGGTCCCGGGCGTCCGATTAATCCTGTGGATCGCCGTATGGCAGTGCTGGCTGGCCTGTCTGCCGTGGATTGGGTGGTCAGTTTTGCTGACGATACGCCGGAAACATTGCTTGCTCAGATTCGCCCGGATGTTTTGGTTAAAGGTGGCGATTATTCTGTTGACCAGGTAGTCGGCGGGGAATTTGTGCAGAGTTATGGCGGGGACGTGCGCGTGCTGGAATTCCTTGATAACTGCTCCACCTCTGCGATTGTTGCAAAAGTCAGGAACAGCTGATGATCGCAAAAGACGCTCTCCGGATACCTTTTGCGGAAGCGCTGGCGGTATGGTGGCGAATAGGTTTGCTCAGTTTTGGCGGCCCTGCTGGCCAGATCGCGCTGATGCACAGGGTGTTTGTTGAGGAAAAAAAATGGCTGGATGAAAGCCGTTTTTTGCATGCCTTGAATTACTGCATGTTGTTGCCCGGACCAGAGGCGCAGCAGCTCGCAACCTACATTGGGTGGTTGCTGCATGGCGTTAAGGGCGGTTTGGTTGCCGGTCTGCTGTTTATACTCCCTGGTGCGTTTGCCATTCTTGCGCTGACCTGGGTATATGTTCTTCTGGGTGATTTGTCGGTCGTTGAAGGTTTGTTTTTTGGCTTAAAAGCGGCGGTTCTGGCTATTGTGGTGCAGGCCTTGTTACGCATAGCCGCGCGAACCCTGACCGGCCGACTGAAACCGGTGGTTGCGTTATTGGCATTTCTGGCACTGTTTGCTGCCGGGCTGCCTTTTCCTGTTGTGGTGCTGGGTGCCGGTATGCTCGGCTGGATAGCGGCCAGGTTGTTTGACGATGCATACTCCGGTGATCCAGCGATTTCATCGCGCGCGGACAGCCATTTGGATACATCGGATGTTGATATTCTAAACGCACGTAAAGCGGCAATTGTGTGTGTTTTGTTGTGGTTGGTCACTGTCGCAGGTTTGTTTTTGTGGCGTGGCAACAGTGACGTATACACAGAGTTGGCAGTATTTTTTTCCAAAATGGCAGTGGTGACCTTTGGCGGCGCTTATGCAGTGCTGGCTTATGTAGCCCAGCAGGGCGTTGAAAACTATCAATGGTTGCAACCTGGCGAAATGCTCGATGGACTTGGTTTGGCCGAGACTACTCCTGGTCCGTTGATATTGGTCACCCAATTTGTTGGCTATCTGGCGGCCTTTCGCCAAGCAGGCATTGAACCAGCCTTGTTAGCAGGCACTCTGGGCGCATTACTCACCACCTGGGTGACTTTTCTGCCCTGTTTTATCTGGATATTTGCCGGTGCGCCATATGTTGAATCCTTGCGTGGAAACCGAGCGCTCTCGGCCGCGTTGGCCGCCATCACTGCAGCCGTGGTAGGTGTGATTGCCAATCTGGCGCTGTGGTTTGCCTTTAATGTATTGTTCAGCCAGACTCATCGAATCAGTGGTGGTGGCATAGACATTTTGCTGCCAGTGTTATCCTCGATAAACTTACCCATGGCATCACTGTGCGCGATGGCGTTTGTAATGATTTTTGTATTCAGATGGTCTGTGCTCAAGACGCTGGCAGGAATGGCCTTGGCCGGCATGGTGGCACAGCAATTATTGATCTGACGTTTCAGACAGGTATTTTGTGACAAGTTAGTGCAACAAAAAGTCGTTACATTATCAATGCAGGAAAATCAGGTGTAGAACAATAGGAGAAGTGATTAATGTTAAAAACGGGTAAGTTTAAAAAAGTATTTTCGGTTAGCGCATTAGTGCTTGCCTCTGTGGTGATGGTAACTGCCAGCGCTCAGGATGCGCCGCCACCCACACCGGAGCAGATCGCTGCCTCAGCCACTGCCACTCGTCAGGCAGTATTCAAGCTGTTGGCGTTTAATCTGGCACCGATCAACGGCATGGCCCGCAATACCGTGGAGTTCGACGCAGCAATCGCCGAGCGTAATGCACTGCGTGTGGCTGCGCTGGCACCGATGATCGCTGATCTATTTGTTGTGAATGACACCCGCAACTTTCCGGTGACAACCGAAGCCTTGCCAATCATCTGGGATAACATGGATGATTTTCGCGCCAAAGCCTCTGCGCTCGAAGAAGCCGCCAAGACATTTGCAGCCGTCGCCGCCGGCGGTGATCGCGCAGCAACCATCGGCGCCATCCGCGCCTTTGGTTCTACCTGCGGCAATTGCCATCGCGAATACCGGGTCGATTAAAAGAAGCGGGTCGACTAGACCCGCTACTCAAATCAAAGCCCGCGCTTGAAAAATGCCGCCATGGCCTGACGATCTTCATCGCTCAGTTGGCCGGTATTGTGCTCAATCACGGGTTCCATTTTGCCGCCCACATATTCACCGTCAGGCAATAAACCGAGAAACAGAAACAGTGCCAGGTCATCTTCGCTCCAGCTGCTGAGCGCTGCCGCATTGATGGCAGGCACATGCCCATCGGGCATATCTCCACCCGCAAACTCGTTGGCATGGTCACTGATGCCCATGAGATTGCGAGGCGTGTGACATTCACCACAATGACCAAGATTGCGCGCAAGATAAGCGCCGCGTTCGAGCTGTGGATCATTAAACGGAGCGTGCTCCGGCTCGCTCAGACTGGCCAGTTTATTCCACGGCGCCAGTTGCCAGCGGCCGATCCAACCCGGAATAGCGTGAGATGCCACATCATTCACAACGGCTGGTTGCGCATGGAGCCACGACGCAATGGCCAGCGCATCGTCATCCGTTACCGCCGCATATGAACGGTACGGAAACGCTGGATAATAAAATCCGCCCTCAGGCCGACGTCCGTGTTTGATTGCCCGCACATAATCCGAGCCATTCCAAGTGCCTGTACCGGTATTGGCGTCGGGTGTAATGTTTGATGCGTAGAAAATACCAAAAGGCGACTCAATCGCCATTCCGCCGCTAAGGCCGCCGGCCTCGCCCTCATGGCAGCTGATACAGCCGCCGGCATTTACCAGATAACGCCCGCGCTCCAGCGTCTCTTCATCACTTGCCAACGTGTACTCAGGCACGGCAGTCGGCGAAATTGCTGGCGAAAACAGCCAGACCGTTGAGGCTGCAATAATCGCAACCGCTATAAAAGAAATTTTGGACTTCACAACAACATCTCCATTAAGCAACCTGCCCTGATGCTAGCACAAGACAACCACATGTAGATCGCTACCACTAAACTCAAAACCGGAGTGAGCAAGGGAAGCGGGGTGGAGCACCGGACCAATCAGGCCGCGCTTATCTTTTGACGGGTGCCCGATAAAGCGTGAGCACTGTCCGACTTCGCAAGGCGCGCAGCGCCTGAGGAGGAGTTGCGCAACGCCGGGCACCCGTCAAAAGATGCGGCCGGTCTGGTGCTTCACCCCGCTTCCCTTGCGGTCACCCCGCAATTTGAAATGCCTCAAAAAAAACGGGCACCCCGCTTCCGGAATGCCCGCTTTTTTTTTTATCCAAAAGATCAGTCCGGCAATGCCACCGCTGTCAACGTACCACCGGTCTGCAGCATCACATACTGCTTACCCTTATGCACATAACTGGACATACCAAATCCACTGTCCGCCGGCACCTGCACCCGACCAATCTCACGACCGGTCATCTTATCCACTGCAAACAGATAAGGCGTCTCATCACTGCCCGTGCCCGCATACAACAACATATTGGCAGTCACTGTCATCGGCGCTAACGAACCATTGCCAGTCTGACCAATATCGATGCCAGCCAACGCAGGATGATTACGGATACGATCAGGTGTATCGCCCACCGGAATCATCCAAAGGTGCTCGCCCGTGTTCATATCAATTGCCGTGATTCGGCTATAGGGCGGCTTGAACAATGGCAGACCTTGAGGTCCACGCACAGGCATCGCACGCAGAGATGCATATGCCGAGAACGTGGTGCCTGTAGGCATCTCGATCATCGAGTCCCGCTCCTGAGACGGCGTCACCATACGTGACGAGCACGCAGAACGCGATGTCACATACAGGATACCTTTCACTGGATCTGCCACTGCCGGGCCAGGGATGTTGGCGCCACCGCCATCACCAGGACACCACAATGCAGCTACTTTACCGATGTCGTTATCACGGTGAAGCGGTGGATTAAACAAGGGCCCGATTTCATAGTCAGCAATCGCTTCGATCGCTTGAGCGCGCAGCTCAGGCGTAAAGTCGATCAGGTTGTCATGGGTCAGCCCCTGCATGTCAAACGGTGCAGGTTTTGTCGGGAATGGCTGCGTCGCCGCCAGTTTTTCACCAGGGATACGAGACGGCGGTACCGGTCTGTCTTCAAATGGCCACAGTGGTTCACCGGTCAGGCGGTTAAATGCATACACAAACGCCTGCTTGGTTGCCTGCGCAACGGCAGGTACTTTCTGCCCATTGATGGTCACATCCAGCAGCACGGGTGCTGTCGGGGTGTCATAGTTCCAGACGTCGTGGCGTACCAGCTGGTAGTGCCAGATACGCTCGCCGGTACTGGCATTCATCGCAATGATGCTGGTACCAAACAGATTGTCACCTGGAGCGTGTCCACCATAGTAGTCAATGGTTGGCGGGTTAGTAACTGCATACACAATATTGTTTTCA
>JAUSPW010000113.1 GCA_030652635.1 Pseudohongiella sp.
CCCCATTCGTTGTCATACCAGGCATAAATTTTGACCTGGGTTTTGTTGACAACCATGGTTGATAAGGCATCGATGATGCTCGAGCGTGGATCGGTTTTGTAATCAATCGACACCAGTGGCCGCTCTTCATAGCCAAGTATGCCTTTCAGCGGGCCATTGGCGGCGGCCTGCAACAGCAGATTAACCGCTTCTGCCGTTGTGTCTGTCTGTACTTCAAACACACAATCGGTCAGCGAGGCATTTGCCAGTGGAACACGCACGGCATGACCATTCAGTTTGCCGGTGAGTTCGGGGAAGATATGCGTAATCGCCGTGGCCGAACCGGTGGTGGTTGGAATCAGGCTCATGCCACAGGCCCGTGAGCGACGCAGATCCTTGTGTGGCGCGTCCAGAATAGTTTGAGTATTGGTAATTGAGTGAATAGTGGTCATCGAGCCATGTTTGATGCCAAGCGATTCATGAATCACCTTTACAACGGGCGCCAGGCAATTGGTTGTGCAGGAGGCCGCCGTCACAATGGCATGCAGCGCGGGGTCAAACAGCGCGTCATTTACCCCGATCACAACATTCAGCACGCCTTCTTCTTTCACAGGCTGCGTCACAACAACCCGTTTGACGCCTTGATCCAGGTAACCCTGTAGCACGGTTTTGGTTTTCATTTTTCCCGATGCTTCGATCACAACAGCACAGGCAGACCAGTCATTGTCAGCAATGGTCTTTTCATGTGTAACAAGAATGCGATCGTCACCAATCACCAGATAATCCTGTTCTGCGCGGGCCTCCAGGTGCCAACGACCGTGCACGGAATCAAAGTTCAGCAGGTGCGCCAGAGTCGCTGCGTCACCGCCCGGATCGTTGATTTGAATGACGCGCAGGTGGCGCTCTGCAGCAGGTTGACCATAAATCACACGCAGCGCCAACCGCCCGATTCGTCCGAATCCATTAATGCCCGCAGGAACGTTGCCTGCATTCAGTAAGTCGTTGTTCATGATGTAGTCCTCGTCAAAAAATTCATTCAGGGCAAGGTTGCCAGAAGACCCTATCATCTTGATGACAGTGAGGTCTCAATTGTCTGTATTGGCGGCTGCCCAGCTGATCAGTTCTATGGCCAGTCGATCAGCTGCGACTCCCAGGGCGGCAACTGATGCCGCTGCGGTATTGCTGCTCAGGGCCTCGCGTGTTTCAAAGCGCTTGCTGGCGACTATTTCGCGGCGTGCGCTGCTGATCAGCAGGGCATCAAAGCGAACCACGGCGGTTGCGCGGCCATCGATGGTCTCCGTGTGCAGTGCGCGCAGCATGCCGTTGAGCGACAGTTCCGATTGCAGTCCGGCACTGTCGGTGCTCAGGCTGGCAAAGCGACCATCCTGCCAGAAAGCATCCAAGAGCCAATCGCGCCACAACTGCGGAATAGGCGCGGTCCATCTGGCGCCAGGGTAGGCCTGAAAATTGTTATTCTCGGTCAGGATCAAGAGTCGGCTGCCACCCAGCGCATCACTGCTTTCCGGGATCATCAGCCGCAGGCCCCCGGTCAGTTGCGGGCTGGAGTGGGCCCTGATCGCCGAGGGTGGAAGTTGGAACAGATCCACCGGTTCACGTTCCGGCAGAACCGTGCAAGCTGCCATCAAAACCAACACCAGCAAGCCGCGCAAAAACAGCATTGCCCGTCCTGATTTGCCGCGATGCAAAACGTAGCTCATTGTTGAAACTCCCTGATGTTGTCGCCGCCCAGGAGAAATCCGGTGGGGTCGTCGCCTAGCCGATTTACCAGGCTATTCAAATTGTTGATGGTGGCGCGCAGCTCACGCATGGCGGGATCGAGTTCAGCGATCCCCTGCATCCCTTGATTGAGTGCGCCGCGGTTTTCTTCAACCAGGGCCTCAAGCTGCAGACTGATGCGCTGCATATTTGCAAGTGTCTCTCCTGCGTTCCCCAAAATAGGTTCGCCATGACGTGTTGCCAGGTCTTCAACTACGCCGATCAAGCGACTGATGTCATTGCCGGCGGTGACCAGACTTTGCAGACCTTCTCGCAATACCAGCTGTTCTTCTGCCAACGCCGTGGTCACCGTATCCAGATTACTGAGCACCCGCGTAACATAGGCAGAGTTTTCCTCGGATAACAAGCGGTTAGCGCTTTCCACCAGGGTGGTGACATTGACCAGCAACTCCTCACTGCTCAACCGCAGTTGAGTCAGTGGAGAGGGGGCCGCTTCGATGATGGGGATTGTGCCATCGCCGCCGAGAAACGGGCTTTGCGGCGTACCCTGACTCAGTTCTATTCCCGACGCACCGGTAATGTTGAGCAATGCCAATCGAGCACTGGTGTCAACTTTGACAGGGGTGTCGCCCGCGACGCGCACCCGCGCCCAGACCAGTCTTGGATCCTGGGGATCTAGTGTCAATCGTTCTACATCGCCCACCCGGATACCACTGTACTGGACAAGGCTGCCAACACTGAGGCCCGACACCGCTTCACGAAAAAGAATGTCGTAACGCTTCATTTCACTATCAGCAACAGATTGGGACTTCCACATCACAAACAGCATCAAACCGGCGCCCGCCAATGCTGTGAATAATCCAATCAGAATATGATGAGCTCTGGTTTCCATTATTTCAGTGTCCGTTATAAACCGGGAATATTCAGGTTAAAGGTGCATTCGCTGATGCCAATGCAGCGCGCCCTCGCGGGCCGTGGAAGTAAGATTGAATCCATGGGTCACTATCTGCAGCAACGTTTTCAAGTGTATCGACAATCAATACTTTTTTCTGCGATAACACCGCTACCCGATCGCAGGCGGCGTGTAGCGTGTCCAGATCATGCGTGACCAGACACACGGTCAGTTTAAACGCATCTCTAAATGTCAGCAGAAGATGGTCATTCGCTGCTGCGCCAATCGGGTCCAATCCTGCGGTAG
>JAUSPW010000120.1 GCA_030652635.1 Pseudohongiella sp.
ATACCCGGCCCTGCTGATGCAAGGCATCAAACAGGCGTTGCAGTGTGGCAGAGGACAACTCAGCGTCGGTCATAAACCCGGCGCAATACAGGCCATCATGTAATTCTTCCGGGTCGCGCATGAGCGGCCAGGCTTCATCACGTACTCGGGTAATTGCCCGCTCATCCAGCCGGCTGTAAGCATCGGTTTCCGCCGGATCAACCCAGCTGCGATTTTTGATGGCATTGGTGCGGCGCTCTTCAAACGGCGCATCATCCAGAAATGCATACGGGCGCGCATTGATAATTTCCTGCGCAAACGGTGAAGGCTCACGCAAGTCCAGCGCAATCAAAGTGAGTTCTTTGGCTTCAAAACTGCGCAGCAGATCCAGCAAACCCTCAATATCCATGGCCTCAGTCAGACAATCATGAATAGTCTGTTGTACCAGCGGGTGGAATGGGATGTCGCGTTTGCCGGTGATATTTTCCTGACAGGCCAGTTGATCAGGGAACACCTGCGCCACCAGATCTTCAGCATCCATGCGCTGGAACTGCGGCGGCACACGTTTGCCGGCACGATTACGTTGAATCGCCAGCGAGCGAGTGGCATTCCAGCGCCAGCGCACTTCAAACATCGGCGCATCCAGCAGGGCCTGCGTCAGCACATCGGTCACGGAGTTGCTGTGTAAATAATTAAACACTTCTTCCAAAGGAAAACTGTGCACTGACCCCAGCGAAATCACAATGCTGTCTTCGTTGGCAGCCGCCTGCAATTCAAAATTGAAGGTGCGGCAAAAACGTTTGCGCAGCGCCAGTCCCCAGGCTTTGTTCAGTCGGCTACCAAACGGCGCATGGATCACCACATGCATGTCGCCGACTTCGTCAAAAATGCGCTCCCTGACAATGGTGTTTTGGGTGGGCATGACCTGCAGGGCTTTGCGCCCGGCATGCAGATAATCCACCAATTGCTGCGCCGCAGAGCGGGGCAGGCCCAGCTCGCCAGTCAGCCACAACACCGCACTGTCCGGACCTTCACTTAACAGATAATCGTCCACATTTGAGCGCAGCCGCGACACCGACAATGACAGCTCTGCTGTCCTGCCCGGTCCTTCACCAATCCAGAAAGGTACGGAGGGTTTCTGGCCGTGTGCATCACGCACCCGCACTTTCAAGCCATCCACTTTCATCATTTGCCAGCTGTGAGTGCCCAGCGTAAAAATATCGCCCGGCAGGGTTTCGAGTGCAAAATCTTCATTCAAATTGCCGACCACAATGTCATCGGGATCCAGCACCACCTGATAATCAAACATGTCCGGAATGGCGCCGCCATTGGTCAACGCTGTCAGGCGCGCACCACGCCGGGCGCTGACCCGCTGATTGATGCGATCAAGGTGCAACCAGGCGCCACGTCGACCCAATCGCGTGGAATAACCGTCTGCCAACATCAGCACCAGTTCGTCAAACACTGAACGCTCAAGATGGCGATACGGCCAGGCGCGTGTCATCAGCGCAAACAGCTCATCCATGGACTGCGGCGAGGGATCTTCGTCCTGACGTGCCGCCAGCTCCGCAACAATTTGTTGTGACAGAATATCCAGCGGCTGTTCCGGCATCAGAATTTTGTCCAGCTCACCTCGGTGTATGCCGTCCACCAGTGCCGCACACTCCACCAGATCATCGCGGGTCAGTGGAAACAAAATACCTTTGGGTGTGCCGCCCACCGAGTGTCCACTACGACCCACGCGCTGCAGAAAGGTCGCGATACTGTTGGGCGACGCAAACTGCACCACCAGATCCACGGCGCCAATATCGATACCCAGCTCCATGGACGCCGTCGCCACCAGCACTTTTAACTTGCCGGCTTTTAGCTGCTGCTCGGCTTTGTGACGACGCTCTTTGCTCATACTGCCGTGATGCGAACTCACCAGGCTGGCGCCCGCATCGCCAAACAGGCTGTCAGCGCCCAGCCGCTCGGATAAGGCCATGGCCAGACGCTCAGACAAGCGGCGGGTATTCACAAACACCAGCGTTGTGTGGTGCTGCTTGATCAATTCCACCAGGCGCTCATACAGCTCTGCCCACACTTCATTGCTCATCAGCGCCGATAAAGGCGACGAAGGCACTTCAATACGGATATCGCGTTTTCGACTGTATCCGCTATCCACAATGGCGCACGACGCGCCGGGATGATTGCCAACCAGATAATTTGCCACCATGTCGATAGGCTTTTGTGTCGCGGACAAACCGATACGCTGAAAAGGCTGCCTGGTCAGCGCCTGCAGCCGTTCAAGCGACAAGGACAAGTGCGAGCCGCGTTTGTCACCGAGCATGGCGTGAATTTCATCGATGATGACGGTGGTGACACCGCGCAGCATGTTGCGACCGTGGATACTGGTCAGCAACAAATACACCGACTCCGGGGTGGTCACCAGAATATGAGGCGGATTCTTCAGCATTTTCTGGCGATCGGACTGCGGCGTATCACCGGTACGCACCGCCACACGGATGCCGGCCGGATGTGCACCTTGCATAAACAACTCATCTTCTATGCCTGCCAGCGGCAGTTGCAGGTTACGCTCGATGTCGTTGCTTAGGGCCTTCAACGGGGAAATGTACAGAATGCGGGTCACTGCCGGCAACGCAGCTTTTTGTGCCTGCCACACCAGCTCATCAATAGCAGCGTAAAACGCTGCCAGGGTTTTACCACTGCCGGTAGGGGCAGCTATCAGCGTATGTCTGCCGGCCTTGATGTTGGGCCATGCGTCCGCCTGCGCCGGGGTGGGTTGTCCCAGTGTGGATTCAAACCAGGCCCGGCTGGCCGGGTGGAAGGCGGATAGAGACATATTTTTCCTGCCAGATGTATTAGGTCAACACTGCACAAATATCTGGATACTTGTACAGTATGATTATCTCAAACCCAGACCTTGTCAATTCGGCTTTTTATACCTGCCAA
>JAUSPW010000121.1 GCA_030652635.1 Pseudohongiella sp.
TTGATATCCCTGACGTTATTGGTAACAACACAGTAGGCATTGCCGGCGACGGCAAGCTCAATAAAAAATTGTCGCCCTCGTCGGGCAGGTTTGGGCGCCATGGATAGTAAATGGGTACCCATTCGCAAGCGCTTAAATAGGCATTGAGCAACTCTCGCAGCTCATCAGGCGTAAGCGGGCATCGCTCATGGATATGTGACCGGTTTGTAACGTCTTCGTCGTATCACGGTAAAGAAGCAAAGCTGGATTCCAAAGAATACGGTAGCTTCACTGGCGCCGCGGGTGCAGGCAATGGCGAAACTGTTGTCATTTCCTATATTGAATGGCCAGACAAAGAGACCAGAGACAAAGGCATGGAGAGGGTAACGAGTGATCCACGCATGCAGTTCCAGGACCGGCCGCCAGCATTTGATGGCAAACGACTCATTGCTGCAGGCTTCAACCCGATGTTGGATGAATAAACCGAGGCACACCAACCTTTCTTGGCGCCTGAGCAGCGGCGTTAGCAATCACGGGCAACTCTCCGAATCTCAATGAGTGAGAACAAATAATGAAAGTGGCAGTTATTTTTGGTGGTTCGAGCGAAGAGCGTGATGTATCTATTGCAAGTGGTCTCGAGGTCATTTCTGCATTGCGGGCGCGCGGCCATGACGTCATCGCGGTCGATACAGCCAGAGGCCTGCTTTCGGCAGACGCAGAGAGGTCGTTGAAAGGGTTCAAAGTGCTCGAGAACCATCCCAGTTCAACCGACTTGGAGAAGGTCAGTAGCCAGCCCCCGGTTGCTGTTGCGAACACACCCGAGTTAAAGGATGTTGATATAGTGTTCATCGCACTCCACGGCGGCACTGGCGAGGATGGTACTTTCCAGGCTTTTCTGGAGGTCTCCGGGATACCGTTCACGGGTTCCGGGCGCGTTGGTAGTACGATTGCGATGGACAAAGACATATCCAAACGATTGATGTTAGCTGCCAGTGTTCCGACTCCTGCATGGCAGATGTTCCACCCCGACGATGAAATTATTGAAGTTCAGCTCGGGTAT
>JAUSPW010000123.1 GCA_030652635.1 Pseudohongiella sp.
TCGGTACCGGCTGCATATTCTGATCCAGCAAATAAATGCGACTGTTGGCAATCGGCCTGCCAATTGGAATGGTAGCCAGCGCCAGGTCATCCGCAGTAATGCGATGCCAGGTTGAAAAAGTTGTGTTTTCGGTCGGGCCGTAGACATGCAGCACGTTTAAAGCGGGCTGCGCATGCATCAGCTTTCTGATGTGCTCGACAGAAATTTTTTCGCCGCCGGTCAGCACGGTCTGTAACCTGGAAAAAGCCGCCGCACTGTTGTCGACTAGCTGGTTAAACAGCCCCGTGGTGAGGAATGCAGTATCTATCTGGTAGTGATCTACCAGCGCCTGAAACTCATGCACTTCCAGCAAGGTGGTGCCGGCCGGAATACAAACACAACCGCCATTGAGTAAAGGACCCCAGATTTCAAATGTGGCCGCATCAAAGGCAAGCGACCCGGTCAGCAATACGCGCTCTTCAGCCAGTACCTGATGGTAATCGGTATTACACACCAACCTGAGCACTGCACGCTGTTCGATCAGGGTGCCCTTGGGTCTGCCCGTCGATCCGGACGTAAACATCAGGTATGCCGGTTCGGGCGGCGTCAGTGGAGTCCCAGCACTTTTGGGGGTGAACGGCCGCACATTATTCGCTTTACCAGTAGCAGCCGTTGAGATAGCGCGCTCTGCTTCGCCATCGCGTAGCAGCGCATCCGTATCCATCAACGCAATACCCAACGGGTGCAACTCTTTTATGCGGTTTGTTTCCGCAAACAACAACCGCACTTCGCCTGCCTCAACTACATCTGCAACGCGTTCCAAGGGGGTGTTGGCGGCAAATGGCACATAAACACTGCGGGTTTTCAGAATGGCGAGAATGACAATCAGTGCGCGTTCATCCTTCTCGAGCATCAATGCAATGCGGCAACCAGCTGTGTATGCAGGCTGATGCACAATGAGCTGAGCAAGCTCATCGGATAACTGATCAAGATGACCATAACTCAGCTGCACTTCGCCGGCATGAACGGCAATGGCGTCGGGTGCTCTTTGCACAGACTTGCGGAACTCTTCAACAAGTGTCGCGTGCTGTGGATAAGGCCGCGCTGTAGCATTTACCTGCTCCAGCAATAAACTGCGATCTTCAACACTCTGCAACGCAAACCCACCCAGTTTACGCAAAGGCTGTTGTGGCAATTCAATAGCCAACAGGTGCCATGCTTCACACAAACGCTGCGCAGTTGCTTCGAGCAGGATGCCGCTGGCGTATTCCAGATCAAGGTGCAAGCTACCGTCACTGCCCTTCTCGAAGTGGAAAGTCAGATCGACCTTGCTGAACGCCAGCGGAATTCGCAACGCGCGGCCGACACTCTCACCCTCCCGAACGGCAGCACCTGTGCTTTCCGCGCCCGGAGTGCCCCTGAAACTCAGACGCTGATCGTCGGCTGAGGTCAGCCCGAGCATCACATCATATAAAGGCGATCGGCTGGGATCTTTGGCAAAACCCAACTCAGTCACCACCTCATCAAATGCCAGCCCCTGGTGCTGAAAACCTTCCAGCACGCTGCGACGTACCTGCATCAGCAGTTCCGGAAAGGTTTTAGTGCGATCAATGGTCTGGCGCAAAGCAATGGTGTTTACAAAAGGGCCGACTACCTTGTCGAACTGTGCGCCCGGCCTGCCGGCGACCGGTGTCCCCAATGTCACTTCGCCGACATTCGCAAAACGTGCCAGTAACAGTTGTACCAGTGCCACCAGACCCATATACAAGGTGGCATTATGCGCATGACAAAACCCTTCGAAGGCGGCAGCGTCTGCAGTGGGCAGCGTCAGCGCAACCGAGCGGCCACTGAAATCTTTTAATACCGGTCTTGGCAGATCCGGCAGCGCATCCAGCATCTCGGGCGGACTTGCGAAGATGTGTTTCCAGTAAGTTCTGGCTTTGCTGTTGTCAGCGCGGGTTTCGTATTCTACGTAGTCGCGGAATTGCAGGTGGCTGGGCAAGGCAGCAGCAGCTTCCAGGGCCCCGGCCTCTACGTAGTACTGTGCCAGCTCGCGGATCATGCTGGTAATCGACAGACCATCACAAACGATGTGATGGATCACAACAACAAGACCCGCAGTTCCGGCAGCGGTCTCGCTGTAAATCACCCTGATCAACCAGTCCTGCTGCAGGTCGAAGGGTATGGCGGCTTCTTCGCTGGCCAATTGCAGCAATTGTGTGTCCACATCGTGTTCCGCCGCCAGCTTACGCGTGTGCATTTTCCAGTCATCGGCCGCACGCGGCGTCTGCAACAGCGCGTTGCCTTCATGTGTAAACGCAGATCTGAGCACCTCATGGCTGGCAAGCAGCTTGCGCCATGCACGCTGAAGCCGCTCCGGCTCCAGAGCGTTATCAAAACAGAATGCGGCTGCAATGTTGTAGGCTGCGCTGGCGTCATTGCCCATCTGGGACAGCATCCACAGGCGTCGCTGCGCCAGACTCAGTGGATAAGCCGATCCGGCTGTGTGACTACCTTGTGGCCGCAGCGTTTGCGGATCTGTTTGTTGGCCCAGAGGCTGTGCTTGTTGCCCGATTGCCTGCGGAGCCTGTTGCCGCTCCTGTTGCTCACGCAAGCGGGAAATCTGCTGCAGCAGTGCTGCGCGCTGTTCAGGCGACAGATTTTCCAGACGCGCTCGCAAAGCCTCTTTGTTGTCCACGATCAGCTGTCCCGGCGCTTGTCTGACACGTCGGCTAGCAGCGCTTCGATTGCGTCGAGTCCGAGATCATCAATAGCCATAGCGTTTAGCAACGCAGCAATATCGTCATCTGATGCGCTTGCCTGTGAGCCGGGTTTTGAACATAGGGCTGCTTGCTGACGTGGCGTCGGGAATTCAAAAACGTCCGCTACATTCACGCTAAAACCAAAACGTGTTTGCAGCACATCGACCAGCGTCAATGCTTTCAAGCTGTGTCCGCCGATCTCAAAGAAGTTGGTCAGCGGGCCAATCTGTTGATGTTCCAGCACGTGCTGCCAGGCATCGATGATCATGCATTCAATGTCAGTTGGTGGCTCTGCTGCAGGTGCTTGCACCAGATAAAATGGATCCGGAAGTGCCGACCGATCAATTTTCCCGTTGTTGGTCATCGGCAGCGCATCCAGCCACAAGGTGTACGCAGGAATCATGTAGTCCGGCAACCGTGTCGACAGCCATGGCCGCCACTGTGCGGGCGCAGCCGTTTCATCACCCACCAGATAAGCAAGCAGCTCTGTGCCATGCGCATTTTCGATCGGCATGACCAAGGCCTCCGAGACGCTCTGGTGATTTTCAAGACAGCGCGCGATTTCCTCGCATTCAACGCGGAAACCACGCACCTGCACCTGATGGTCGTTGCGCCCCAGATACACCAGGCCAAGCTCCGGGCTGATATAACCGACATCACCCGACCAATAACAGTGCTGATTGTCGGCGCCGTTTGTTACGGTACTATTTTTTCCGGCGCTGTTTTTCCCGGCGCTGTTTTTCCCGGCGCTGGCAAGCAAAGCAAATTTGCGAGCAGTCAGTTCCGGCCGGTTCAGATAACCCATACCCACACCACTGCCACTGACAACAATCTCGCCGGCGATGCCCGGTGGTTGCAATTGACCGCAGCGGTCGACAATCCATACTCCGGTTTCCGGCAAAGGCCGTCCTACCAAATTGAGATGGGAACCATTGAGCACATCCGCCTCGCTGACTTCGCGGTAACTGACGTGTACGGTGGTTTCTGTTATGCCATACATGTTCACCAGTTTCACACGGCTGACCGGAAACGCTGCCACCCATGGTGCCAGTCTGTTACAGGCAAGAGAATCACCGCCGAACACAACAAGGCGCAAGGCAGCAAGTTCGGTAGCAGGTTTTTTTAGAGCGGCCCTGATAAATTGATAAAACGCAGCCGGCGTCTGATTCAGTACCGTGACGTGGTTGCGAGCCACCAGATCGACAAAGGTCTCAACGTTACGTACCTCGGCCGCCGATGGAATCACCAGCGTGCCACCGTTCAGCAACGCACCGTACATTTCCCACACAGAAAAATCGAAACAGAACGAGTGGGCAACTATCCAGACATCCTTGTGATCAAAATTAAAATCCAGATCCTGGTTGCGCAGCAGGCGCACGACATTACGATGTGATATCTCGCAACCCTTGGGCTGACCGGTGGAACCGGAGGTGTAAATCACATAGGCAGCCGATTCCTGCGGGAACCGGGGCAAGCTGCTGGGGTCTGCAGCGTGATTCGCCAGGCTGTTGATATCGACTCGCTGGGCAGCAAGGTTCAGCTCTGGCATACCATCGGCAGTCAGTACCAATGCCGCCGCGCTGTCCTGTACGATAAAACGCAGACGCTCTTCCGGGTAAACAGGATCAAGTGCCACATAACTGCCTCCCGCTGCCAACACAGCCAACATACCTGTAATCATCTCGCGGTTACGTGGCAGCCATAGCGCCACCCGCCGGCCGGGTGCAAAATCGTCGCAGGCCAGCAAACCGGCAGCCACGGCTTGCACACGGGCATACAATTCAGCATGCGTGACAGCGCCGTGTTCATCGCGCAGCGCAAACCCTTCGCCATTACGGCGGGCGGCGTCGCTGTACAAGTCGTATAGCCCAGGATCAGTGGGATAAGCTGACTGGCGCTGATTCCACTGATCAAAAAGCCAGGAATTTTCTGCCGGCGTCAGCAGATCCAGCGAGGCCAGAGCCTGATCCGGGGCTTGCACCAGTAACTGCACAACATGAACAAAGTGCTCTGCCAGATGTTCAATCTGCCGGGAAGGATACACGGCAGCATCAAACAGGAAAGTAGCTTCGAGACCAGCAGACGTTGGCACTAGCACCAGATTCAGCGGCAAGTCGGTGCGCTCGTAGGCTCGAATATCTGAAATGCTGACAGCCGCAGCATTATCCGCACCTGCACTGCTCTTCACAGCGCTCTGATATACATCCTTCTCATGCGTATCTGTCCCGCGCAACGCTGCATCCATCGGGTAATTTTCAAGCACCACCAGATGGTCAAAAAGAGGTTCGCGCGCTCGCAGATCCGGCGCAGCCGCCTGAATCTCCGCCAGACTAAGATATTCATGATGACGACTGGCATTGGCCTGCTGCTGAACAAGCGTCAATGCATCGTTTGCAGTGATGACGTCATCCAGAACAAACCGTACAGGAACCGTATTGATGAACAGCCCGACAGCGCTATCAATACCGGCAACTTCGGCTGGCCGGCCGGAGACAACAGTGCCGTAAACAACGTCTGCACTGTTGGTGAATCTTGCCAACAACACAGCCCAGCCCAGCCTGATAACACTGCTCAATGTTGCATTTTTTGATGCGCCAAAAGCCCGCATGTCCGTGGTCAGTGCCGGGGACAGCTGCACTGTGTGGCGCCGCAACTGGTAACCCTTGCGCTGATCAACAGAC
>JAUSPW010000129.1 GCA_030652635.1 Pseudohongiella sp.
ACCCCCTTGTACTGCCTCGAAGTTGATGTTGGCGCGAGAGGTGGGAATTTCACTCTTGGCTTTAGGAACAGCCTGCGGCCAGTCGCGCAGGTTGTTGCGCACTTCATCGGGTGCGAAGTCGCGCGTCGTCATCCAGCCGCCAGCTTCCAGGCCAATGACATTCAGGCCAGCGTTGACGAGCGGCAGTACCGCAACTCCGCCCACAGCGCCCAGGCCAATCACTACGACATCGGTGCGCGCGTTTTCATTGGCCATGAGTTGCACCTCCGCTTCGAACAGATGCAGGACCCGCCGGATTCTTGGTATAGGTTGGCATGTCGTAGGCAGATTGTCGGCTTGGTGCCAGCGCGCGTCCCTGACGGATATCTTCCTGACTCGACCCCGCGCGGACACCCGGATAGCCGATCATGTCCCAGCCCACGAAGTCACGGTTGCCCCCGTAATAGGGATCGCTGAACGTACCGTCGATGGTGTGTATGCGGACTGTGTTGAAGAAGCCCGAGTTCAGCATGGCAAAGCCCGGGATGGCGTTGCGGGTCATCGCGTCGATGATGTCGTCCTGCGCGCTGGTTGGCAGCAGGTGAAATGGTGTACTGCCCACTTCCATCGCATGAGCATCCAGCGCTGCCAGACCCGTAGCGTAAAGTTCACGTGAGGCGGCCATTGCGCCAGTTAATGCACGATCGATGTAGTGCACGGCGCGCGCTTCATGAGCACCAGGTGTGCCGTCATCACTGGGCAGGATGCGGGAGGCGAAGGCGTCAAGCGCCGCACTCTCAGCTGCGGTGAGCGTCTCGAAAGCTTCGGTGACAGGAATGCGCGCGGGACTCGGCTGCTGCAAGGACGACTGAGCGATGGCGGAACTGCTCGCTCCGGTGATCAGTGCTGCGCCAGTCATACCGACACCTTTCAGCAGGTCGCGGCGGGATAGCGATGTCGCCTGTGTGGTTTCTGTGCATGCGTCGTTATTATTCTTGTTCATGCTCGTTGCTCCGGCGGTTAATTATTCTGTGTATTGGTACAGCCCGGTAAGTAGCCCTGTAGCCAAAATGTGCCCTTCCATCGCCTGCAGCAAACTCTGCTTGTTGTAGCCATCGGGAAGGTTCAATTCGTAGTCCAGAGCATAGATGCGAAAATTGTAAGTATGCACCTTGCCATCGGCAGGTGGGCGCGGCCCAAAGTAGCCGGTACGGCGCGTGCCATTGGCACCATTGATCATGCCTTCCAATCCGGGGTGGCGCACGATGGCATCTGTGGACAATGCTTCGGGCAGGCCGGTGGCGGTAGCCGGGATGTTGTACGCCACCCAGTGCACGAAGGGTTGAAACCCGAACACCGGATCATCCAGAATCAATGCGAGCTGACGGGTGCCTTCCGGTAGATTGAGCCAGGAAATATCGGGAGTGATGCCCTCGCCATATGCCGAATAGCGCAGCGGAATATCGGTATTGTGTTCGAAAGCCCGGCTGCTGACGAGGATGGTCTCGGGTGGCTCAGCGGACCAGGCGGGCACAACACTCAGAGTCAGTATAAAACCCAGCAGGCAGGCGAGCGTGGTGCGGGATGTGGACATGTGGGCTCTCCGTAATGAAAACCAGTGTGGTTTCACCTACTGCTGCAGTTCTGCAGCAAGGGCCTCAGTATAAGTGGGCATATTAAAGTAGTCACGACCACTGACAGGCGCTGTCGGCATATTGTGATAAACGCCATCCTAAGTGAAGTAGCTGACCAGTTCTTCAGGATCCAGGCCAGACCAAGTTTGCATGAATTATTGAACACTATGGGCTATTGCGGCAGCGTGGAGAAAACGGGCGTGATTTGCCAAATTCAAGACGTTTTGCCCAATGCCTCTAGCTTGGCGTATATGGCCTCTGCCTCTTCCTGCAACGCTGAGTAGCCGCGGATATCTCCGTTGCGCTGTGCGTGCATGGCCTCGGTAAGCTTTTCTTCATAGGCTTTTTGAAGTTTTTTCTGGGGATTTTTTTTAGACAGATTAAACATGTTAGATTCTTCGCAGCGGCAGGTCAGATTGGATTCAGTAAGTACACGTTGTAAGTACGGCTGAAATCCAATGCCGGATGACATGATCATGACAAGGTACACCGTGGTATCCGTCAAGATTGAATTGATCATTTGTTGGATAGCATCAAGGAACCCACGATGAGCAAAATTGAATTCTCAAAAAAAGAAAAAGAAATAATGATTCAGAAGGTCAAGACATACTTCCGAGAGGAACTAAACCAAGATATCGGTAACTTTGATGCCGAGTTTCTGATCGATTTTTTTGCGGAACAAATGGGCGGCTTTTTCTACAATCGAGGCCTTTATGATGCCGAGACCATGATTTCCGAAAAAGTGTCGGAGATTTCAGACCTACTGCTACAACTCGAGAAGCCGGTTTTTGCCGGGAAATGATGCGTCTTTGGCCTTGAATCGGCAGCACGCAAACCACAATTTACTTTCGCCAGAACGCCATGCGTGCACCACTGAAAGTCATATACATCAACAAGAATAACCCCAACAGTCCAAACACATCGTCAAACGGGCGATACCCCGTCCAGCGCAGGTAATGAATGTCATAGACCTTGTTGATCCAGTAGGTATCACGACCCGTCTGATACAAACTCATCACATCCCAGTTGATGGTGATCTGCACGCCAGTGTCTGTGATCGCTGTATTGTTTTCGATGGCCTGGATACGACCATAACGTGAAGGGTTGGCACTGAAGGCATCTTCGAGCAATCGTTGCAGGCTGCCGTAATCCGGCTGAGGCCAGGGCTCAAGTGTTGCAGCATTCAAGTGCTGCCATCGCTTTGCATCACGCACCATCAAGTGATCACCCAACACTGTGCGAAACAAGCGGAACTCTTCCCACTCAGCTGCAGGCACGATGGTATAGGGTTCAGTCAAGGGTAACTGACGCACCATCAGCTGCTCGTAGGCTTGTTCATACGCAGGCCGTACCAGAAAAAAAACTGCCGTTGATGCCCAGGCCACGAATGGTATCAGCAACAAAATGCCCGTCAGTCGATGGAGTTTACGTCGATTCATATGCTGTCAAGAAGGGAAATGCGACCAGGCCGTCATGCTGGGATCTATGCCGGTATGATTACCAAAGAAACACACGAGCCTGAACCTCACTTGGGTCAAGGCCCGTGATCTCACAAAGGATCAAAGATTTACTGGCATCAGCTCTTGTTGTTTTGTTTTTCCTTTTTTGCTGCCTTTTTCTCCTTTGGGCTCAGCAGTGGCTTTTTCTTGGTCTCTTTGACGCTTTTCTGTTCTTTGGCCATAAATAATTCCTCCAGTTGGGGCTAACAATATAGCACCGCGAGAAAGTGTCAGGTAGAAAAATAAACAACACTTTCAAGCATTTCAGGCGCATACTATGAATCCACAATAATAGATATCAATTTATGCCTAAAAAATCAGCGGCACCTGAATCAAAACCCTGCCCGAAACAAAACCACTTGCTAGCAGCCCTACCACCTACCGATTACGCGCGTCTATTACCTGATCTAGAGCTTGTAGACATGCCACTTAACTGGACGATGTCCGAGTCCGGAGATCACGTCAACTATCTGCACTTTCCGGTTTCCGGCATTGTGTCACTCATTTATGCGCTGGAAGATGGTTCCACCAGCGAGACCGCCTTGGTCGGTAAAGAAGGTCTGGTAGGAATTTCGATTTTTATGGGTGGCGAAAGCATGCCCACCAGCACCGAAGTACAGAGTCATGGCCAAGCTTATCGTTTGAGTCGTAAGGTGATGAAAAAGGAGTTTGCCCTCGGCGGCAAATTACAGCATCTGGCTCTGCTGTTCACTCAGGCACTGATATGTCAAACCTCACAAACGGCTGTCTGCAATCAACATCATGATCTTGATCAACGCATGTGCAGATGGTTATTAACCAGCATCGACCGATTGGAATCAAACATCATTATGATTACCCAGGAAATGATCAGTAGTTTGCTGGGTGTGCGCCGCGAGAGTATTACTCAAGTTGCGGGAGATCTACAAAAAGCAGGTTTGATTGAGCGTGCCCGCGGGCGGATTACGGTAATCGACCGTGCCACACTGGAAAAACGGGTGTGTGAGTGTTACTCGGTTGTGAAGGACGAATACAGCCGACTGTTGCCATCAAGCTAAAGCAAAACCAGAAACCCAAACCCGGGCAAAGCCACAAATCGGCTAAGCCCGGGCCAGGTATCAGTTCGACTTATTCTTGATCAAAACGATCAGCATTCATCACTTTTGTCCACGCGGCCACAAAGTCATTAACAAACTTTTGTTTGGCATCGCTCTGCGCATACACTTCTGCAATTGCACGCAGCTGCGAGTTGGACCCAAAAATCAGATCCACACGAGTGGCTGTCCACTTTGTGTCGCCCGACGTGCGGTCTCGGCCTTCAAACACATAAGCATCGGCGTCTGCTGGTTTCCAGACCGTATTCAAATCAACCAGGTTGACAAAAAAGTCATTGGTCAACTGGCCTGGTGATTTGGTAAACACACCATGCATGGATTGTTTGTAGTTGGCGCCAAGCACCCGCAAACCTCCGACCAACACAGTCATTTCAGGCGCACTCAATTGCAGTAATTGCGCCTTATCAACCAGCATTTCCTCGTCAGAGACTGTGAACGCAGTGCGTCGGTAATTGCGGAATCCGTCGGCCTCAGGTTTGAGTGGATCAAACGACTCCACGTCGGTCAGTCCTTGGGTGGTGTCCGTGCGCCCTGGCACAAACGACACACCCACCGGCTGTCCTGCATCGCTGGCGGCTTTTTCAATGGCGGCGCAACCACCCAGTATTATCAGGTCTGCCATCGAAACCTTTTTGTTACCGGTTTGTGCGCTATTAAACGCGCTCTGAATGTTTTCCAGGGTGTTCAGGACCTTGGCCAATTGATCAGGCTGATTAACATCCCAGTCCTTTTGTGGCGCAAGACGGATGCGGGCACCATTGGCACCACCACGCATATCAGACCCACGGAAGGTAGAGGCTGACGACCATGCGGTATACACCAGCTCCGATACTGTCAGACCACTCGCAAGTATCTTGGTTTTTAAATCAGCAATATCGTCGGCATTGACCAGTTCGTGATCAAGGGCCGGCACGGGATCTTGCCAGATCAAGTCCTCTGCTGGCACTTCCGGCCCCAGGTATCGAGACTTTGGCCCCATATCGCGATGGGTCAGTTTGAACCATGCGCGCGCAAACGCGTCTGCGAACTCATCAGGATTCTTGTGAAAGTGTTCAGAAATTTTGCGGTACTCAGGATCTTCACGCATGGCCATATCAGCGGTGGTCATCATGATGCCCACTTTGATAGAAGGATCTTCTGCGTCAGGCGCATGATCTTTCTCGGCCAGTTTGATTGGGGCCCATTGCTGTGCGCCCGCCGGGCTCTTGCTCAACTCCCAGTCATAACCGAGCAGCACGTCAAAGTAACTCATGTCCCATTTTGTAGGCGTTGGCGTCCAAGCACCGTCCACGCCACTGGTAATCGTATCGCGACCTTTGCCACTTTTATATGTGCTTATCCAGCCCAGGCCCATGTTCTCTGTAGGTGCAGCCTCAGGCTCTGGTCCTACATGCGCCGGATCACCGGCACCATGGGCTTTACCGA
>JAUSPW010000132.1 GCA_030652635.1 Pseudohongiella sp.
CGTAAGGACAAATTTACCGACACCATCCTCAGCAACACCGGTCTGCTCGGTATGATTGGTAAAGCTGAGCGTGGTCAGGTTGCCATTGATGCTATTCAGAAACACAAAGCGGTGTATCTGATGGCGGTGGGTGGTGCAGCCTATCTGGTTTCCAAAGCCATCCGCGACGCAAAAATTGTGGCCTTCCATGACCTGGGTATGGAAGCTATCCACGAGTTTGTGGTGGAAGATATGCCGGTGACCGTTGCGGTTGATGTGAACGGAACCTCTGTGCACAGGACCGGTCCGGCAGAGTGGCAGGCAAAAATTGCCGAAGCGCAAGCAATCACCGTCAAGTAAGGCGTTGCCCTGCTAAGCCTGGTTTTCTAGCAGGGCATGCGCACCTTGCATCGCTCTGCGGGAAGCTGATACGCCTGTTGCCGGTACAACCAGGAAGGCAGTAATACCTGCGCTAAAGCGCGCTGAACTCTGGCTTGAGACGGCGCGCCACCATTCAGAACAACCGTTTTTGATTGCTGATCGTAAGTGCCCGACACGGGTTGTTGTTCCGGTCGGAGAATAGTGAGTTGGTTGCCTTCAAGCAGCGCAAAATTCTGGTCGAACTGCATGAACGCGCGTCCTGGACTTTGATCATCGCGCGTAAAATCTCGCCCGGTCATAGGTGTCTGCCCCGAAACACCCATTAACGATAGCAGGGTTGGCGCAAGGTCAATTTGGCTGGCCACTGTGCTGATTTTTTTGGGTTGTATATCCGCACCAAGAATGAGGGCAGGGATGTGAAATTTACTGACCGGTACCAACTCATTACCAAATACCCGGCTATCGTGGTCAGCAACAATCAGAAACAAGGTGTTTTGCCAATATGCTTGTTGTCTGGCGTGCGCTATAAATTTCCCGAGCGCAAAATCGGAATATTTCACTGCGTTATTGACCGTCGCCGCGGGTTCATCAAATAGCTCTATGCGTTCCGCAGGATACTCAAAAGGTGTGTGATTGGATGATGTAAACACAAAACTGAAAAATGGTTTGCCACTATTGTGTTGTTCAAGCAAGTGTTGCTCGGTGGCGTTAAAAAGATCTTCATCACTAGCGCCCCAGCTACCGACAAATTCGGCTTTGGGCATGTTGTTCAGGTCGATCACTTCATCAAAATCATTGCCGGTAAAAAAACTGCGCATATTGTCAAAGTGAGCTTCTCCGCCATAAACAAAGCTGGTGTTGTAACCTTGCTCTTTAAAGGTCGAGGCCAGCGTATAAAAATTCTGCTGAGCCAATGAAAGTTTCACCACACTCTGCGCCGGGGTTGGCATAAAACCGCTGACCACGGCTTCGATGCCACGCACTGAGCGGGTTCCTGTCGCAAATAGCTGTTCAAACCACCAGCCCTGTTCGCTGAGCTTTTCCAGTTCCGGTGTTACTGGCAAACCACCCAGTGATTCAACGTATGTGGCGCCCAGACTTTCTTCCAACACAATCACAAGATTTAATGGTTTTACGCGCTTGCTACTGGCCTCGTGGTAGTGAAGGGTCGGCCTGTCGAGTCTGTCAAAGGTGATGTTCTGCAACCAAGGCCAGTCCATCGCCGCAGCAAGCATGTCCGACTCGGGCATGCTGCCGTAAATGTCACCAGACGTAGATTCATACTGCAGACTGTAAAGCGCATATAGCACTGAGTAAGGCGAACTGATCATCAATGAGTTGACCAAGGGATCGCCGGTTGTTGAAAACATCGCGGGATTGGCAGGACGGTGGTCGGCGGTAGACCGGACGGCAACAAAAATCATCAACACCACTACGGGCCAACTCATCCACAAGGCTTTGTTGCTGAACATCAGCACATTGTTGCTGGCTCGTTTGATGATTTTGTGCATCATATAAATCAGGGCCGCGGTCGCTGCGATGGCCAACGCCACCACAGGCAGATAACCTTGCCATAACATGCTCAGTACTTCTTTGGGGTATTTCAGGTACTCGACATACAGTCGATTTGGCCGGACATCGTATTCAAGGATAAATTGTGGTGACGCCAGCTCCACAAAAATGCTCAATGATAGCGCCAGCATCGCCCAGAGATAACAGAATACCAGCCAACTGCGACTGTAGCGCTGCAGACCCCAGACTGGTGCTAGCAAGACGGGTACGGCTAACAATAAACCGCCCAGAATCAAGTCGGCGCGGATACCTTGCAGCATGAGAAATCCAACGGACGTTGCATCTGTGATGCGTTGCCATTGCCAGGCGGTCAACAGGAGACGGCTTAGGCTCATCAGCCCAAGCAAGCACACCAACATCACAAACAGCGGATAATAGCTGCCCGTCCACTTCCTGATTAATTGATCAAGTTGCATGGTGTTCCAGAGTCTTGAAATTGAATGTGACTCACCGTAACACTTGAAACTTAATGTTTTCTTAAGGAAGCAGACGTAAACTCTGGCTCATCAACACAACAGGTTATTCAAGTTATGAAATCTGAAGCAAAAGGCTGGCGACGGTGGATCGCTGCTACCCGCTACTCCTGGCAGGGTCTCAAGGCTGGCTGGAAATCTGAAGCAGCTATCCGGCAAGAAATCATTGCAATGGTGATTTTGTTACCGGTAGCCATGCTGGTGGATGTCAGCGCTGCCGAGCGCGCAGTACTGCTGCTGAGTCTGACGATGGTGCTGGTGGTG
>JAUSPW010000137.1 GCA_030652635.1 Pseudohongiella sp.
TGCGCATATGATGAAGCCTCTTGATGGAAAAAATTGTCGCGGACAGCGGGTGATTCTGAACGATTCTGCAAAAGTCGGCTACTATGTGCGCTTTTAGCAGGATCATAAAAAGGGAAACGTCAATCATGAGGCTGGTCACCGTCCACGTAGAGCCCGTTGAACTCTATAAAATACTGAAGTTTGAGGGTTTGGTTTCCAGCGGTGCCGACGCTAAAGCGGCTGTTGCTGAGGGGTTGGTCAAAGTCAATGGCGAGATCGAAACCCGGAAACGTAAACAAATATCGGCTGGAGACATTATCGAATTCGGCCCGGAAACATTACGTATCGTCCTTGACGATACCCGTCAGGTAGATTAAGTACTATGAATCACAACGATGTTCTGCGCCGTATTCGGTATATTTTTGATTACGATGACAGTCAAATGATGGACGTTTTTGCCCAGGCCGATTACGCAGTGACCCGAGAGCAGGTATGCGGTTGGTTGAAGCAGGATGAGGACGCGGAGTTCATAAAAATAAAAGATCGCGAGATGGCCATTTTCCTGAACGGATTGATCAATCTGCGACGTGGGCGCAGAGACGGGCCGCAAGCCGAGCCCGAAACCCGGCTCTCAAACAATATGGTACTGATGAAACTTCGGATCGCCCTGAATATGCAGTCAGACGATGTGCAGTCATTGTTAGCGGAAACGGGTCTGAATTTTAGCAAACATGAAATCAGTGCCTTGTTTCGTAAACCCGGGCACAAACATTATCGCGATTGTGAAGATCAATTGCTGCGTAATGTCTTAAATGGGCTTCAGAAGCGTCTGCGTCAACCGGCATAAGAATGTCTTGCAGCCAACTATCTCACGCTGAGATCGACGGAGCTTGTCTGGGTTGTCGCTAATAACAGTGTGTGTTAAAAAAAGCTTTGTATAAAAAAAGCACGCCGCTGTCGTGATTGGTTTGTTGAGCGATGCTGCGTTTTACTTGTATTTCAAGGTCTCATGGAGTTTTGTTTATGCGTTTTTTAGTGGCATTCATGGTGGTTCTGCTGTCAACAACAGCACTGGCTCAAAACACACTCAGTATCGATGCCGGGCGAGGCGATGTGCCTTTGTTTGTGCCATCGGATTACGCCAGTAACGCACCAGCGCCGTTGATTGTGCTGCTGCATGGTTATGGTTCCAATGGTGTGCAGCAGAATGAGTATATGCGCATCAGTGAACTGGTGGATCGTTTTGGGTTTCTGTTGGCAACACCGGATGGCACACAGGAATCTGCCGGTCGTAATGCACGTTTCTGGAATGCGTCGGATGCCTGCTGTAATTTCTATGCAACCGAGTTGGATGATTCAGCCTACGTGCTGGCGATTATTAATGCCGTTAAAACACAGTACAACGTTGATTCGCGCAGAGTGTATTTGATTGGCCACTCCAATGGCGGATTTATGTCCTACAAAGCGGCTCACGATCATTCTGATGTGATTGCTGGCATTGCCAGTCTGGCAGGTGCTGAAGCGACAGTTGCTTTGCCTGCGCCTGCAAATCCCGTGCATGTATTGCAAATTCATGGCACGGCCGATGGCACTATCGCCTACGACGGTGGAGATATTCAAGGTAGAGTTTATCCTGGAGCATTGGAAACCGTTTCTCGATGGGCTGCCTATAATGGTTGCGCGGATCAAGGTGTTGTGACGGCTACACTGGATCTTGACCAGAGCCTGGACGGACTTGAAACAACTGCTACCCGGTACAGCAATACCTGCCAGCCCGGTGGTTCTGTCGAGTTATGGACAATTGCTGATGGCGCCCATATTCCCCAGATATCTACCGTGTTTCCTGAAAAAGTGGTTGAATGGTTATTGGCCCGACCTAAAATGAAAATCAAAGACGCGGTAGCTGTTTCACAAAACTAATCAGAGCTGGCCAGGGAGGGAGCGCAACTGACCACCACACATTCTATGTCCGTTGTTAAGTCCCAGAGACTGCGCTTTCAGCGCATGCTCTGGGGCTTTGTCAGTATGGGTTGCACCCTCGCTATTGTGCTGGGGCTTTACCTGTTTGGCATGTTGCCCGCATTACCCACCTTGGTCTACGTGGTAATCACCATGGTCTTGGCCATCACGTTTGTGGTCTTGAACAAGTCAGGCCTGAACCTGAGCTTTAACGACCCCAGTATGACTGCCGCGCAGATCATAACGCCGCTCGGGCCCAGCATTTTTATAATGTATTTTGTGAGCGATCCGCAGGCACGCATGGCATTTTTGCTGATGGGCACGGGGGGATTGCTGTTTGGTATGTTTGCTTTACCACGGCGCACCATGCTGTCGGTGGGCGCGCTGATTGTCACCAGCTATCTGGTGTTGCTCAGTGCTTTATTGAAGTGGGCGCCAGAACGTGTGAACTGGCGAGTTGAAGTCGTGATTGTTTTTGCTTACTTCTCCGTCCTGATGATTGTTGCGTATCTCGGTAGTGTTATTGCCGGTATGCGGACCACCTTAAAAAAGCAAAATCAAAAACTTGAAATTCTTGCCAGTCGTGATGCGCTGACACAACTACCGAATCGCCGTGCGTTGATGGATCAGTTAACCCAGGAGTCCGCTCGTATTGATCGGCGAACCGCGGCGCAGAGTGAACTTTGCATCAGCATGTTGGATATTGATCACTTCAAACGTATCAACGACACCTGGGGGCATGATGCGGGCGATGCGGTATTGATGCAGGTCAGCCAGGTTTTACAGAAAACCATGCGGCAGGGCGACTTTGTGGGACGTTTTGGTGGCGAGGAATTTGTCATTTTGTTGCCCGAGTCTACTTTGTCAGCTGCCATTCAGGCCGCTGAACGTATTCAGGCCTGTATCGCGGAACTCACCTTTCCGGAGTTACCCGATGGTACCCGCATTACGGTTTCACAAGGTATTTCTGTCCATCAACCCGGTGACAAAATCGAAGTAACCTTAAAACATGCCGATGAAGCCTTATATAAAGCCAAAGCCCAAGGCCGAAACCGTGTTGTTGTCGCTTGCTGAATAGCCCAATGGGGTGTCATCTGAGCTGTCATCTGAGTTGCCAACAGTTCAGACAGTCAGAAAAAGAATGCCAACAGAGTAGGTGACAAAAAGCAGTGACCATACAGAGAACCGGGATGGAATGAATATGGTCAATAACATCAATAAGATACCCGCGGATGGCACCGCGACTGAAGGCAAAACCGCGTTGTTGTACATCACAATGTTGACGTAGGGTCCAACCAGGAAATACAGCAGCATGGATAAGGCTGATAACCTCCCAAGCTGCTGACTTTGCAATCGCATGTCATAAACGTCATCAGAAGGCGCTGACAATGCCATTTCTGCCGCTCCGTACAGGAACGTACATCCGAAAACCAGCACAATAAAATTCTGGAAAGTCCAGTTCTCAACCGCGCGCAGTCCCCAGCCCACCCACCAGAACTGCAGAATATACAGCATCACGCTGAATGCCCAGACCGCTGACGACCAGTGAAATACAACGCGATCGTGCGCTCTGATGATCATCGCAACTGTGTGTAGCAAGCGGGTAATCGCCAATCCGAGAATAATCGCAATGGCGATGGAGATATACTCGTGTTGAGTCATTTAGTGGCTACTGCTGGCTTGGCGCAGGGCATAAGCAGCCAGTGTGGCAGTCAGGCACTCGTATACAAAGGCGCCATAGGTGTACATCGTCACTGGTTCGCCGTTGACCAGAAAACCAAGGAGCCGTCCGACAGCGATCGCGCCAATTCCTAAAACCAGAATCACCAGTCCCGCTCGATAGTAAGCTGGTTTCAGGACAGCCAGCAGGCAGAACAATCCTATACCGGTCTGCAATCCACCGTACATGGCAGCAATTTCGGCGTAAGCGTTGCCATTGCTGATAACGAGCCCAGCAAAACCTGCAGGAACCGCAGGGGCGAAAAGACTGACCATCCCGTAACTGATAAAAACCAGCCCCGATATCCACAACACAATTTTTCCCGTCATAACAGGTCTACCTCAGTCAGCTTGTGTGAGGAGGTTTACGTTGCTTACGGGGGAAATGGACTTCATCGACCCGGATTTTGATGCATTTTTTACGCGGTACATCGCCTGGTCGGCTTCTCGCAGCAGCGACTCCCTGTTTTGCCTGCCAGGCTCTAGTATGGCAACACCTATGGAACCCGAGCTGATATGGCGGATTTTCTGTTCCTTGGCGGATTCAAGTACATATTCCTGTTCGAGCATGAGTCGCAGTGCATCCGCTTTTTCAAGTGCCATTTTTATCGACGAATCCAGATCGGTGGTTAATGCTGTCAACAACACTACAAACTCATCACCACCCAAGCGGGCAGGGACTTCGTTGCCGACCATGCAGGATTGTATTCTGAGTGATGCCTGACGAAGCAGCTCATCGCCCAGGGCATGACCGTAACGATCGTTAACAATTTTGAAATTATCGAGTTCAATAAATAACAAGGCGCCATAAACCCTGTTTTTATCGCAATTTATGATGGTTTCATTGATGTGTTCGTAAATGCATCGCCGATTGGGTAATCCGGTCAGCTCATCAGATCTGGCCATAGACTCTGTTGCGGCTTCGGCCTGTTCCTTTTGCATCAACACCAGTCCCAATGCAATCGCAATGTTGATCAGTGTGATGCTGATAAAGGTAAAACCTTGCAAAAGACCAGGACTATTAAAACTGTTGATGTCGGCAATCCCGAATGCAATTGCCATGGGACGAGACAACGCAGCCGGTATGCCAATTCCGAATGCGACCATAAGAATATACTTGCCGCGGCCAACCAGCCGCTTATTGCTATGAACCAGTAACATCAGCAGCAGTAAACACTGTACCGTGTTGACCAATCCGATTAGCAGGATGCGTGTCTCCACATCCTGTGCAAGCAGCGGAAAACCAAGTGCTATGACCAGCACAGGTGCCCAGATAAGTAATTGACTGAACTGCTCTTTCAGGAACATCTGCAGCCCTTGAGCAAAAAATGCGTAACTTGCCACAATCAGTGAGTTGGCAAGTAACACAGAGAGCACATCAGGGACGCTGCCACGTAAGGCAAGCAGGACAAAACCCAGGCTATTGATAAAAAAACCTGCCGCCCAAAAAAGCAGACTGGTATCTGTTCCGCGGCCAACAACGGTTAAAACAGCTGAAATGATGAAGCCAATCAGTATGATGGCTATGAATAAAGTATTAACGTCGATGATGGTCATACGGTAGGGCAGATCGTGCAAAGTATGGTTTTGTTGTTTGTGTTTAATCTCGCTCAACACACCCGCCGAGTCAAATGGAATTATGCGTGCAACACGACCCGCAAGCGATATTTCATAGACGGCAAGGTAATTCAGAGCTTATAAGTTCAAGTCATGTGATCACATAAGGGATGTCAGGTGATAAAACAGCTTTTAGGTGTTGCGCGTATTAATTTTCTGAGCTTGACGGTGGTGTGTATTGCGCTGGCTGCCGCGGCAAGTTGGCAGGCGGGTTTTTCATTTTCACCGCAACGGTTTGCTTTGGTCATGTGTCTTGGATTGTGTGCACACATCAGTGTGAATGCCTTTAATGAATATTTTGATTATAAATCTGGCCTGGATCTTTTAACTGAGCGCACACCGTTCAGTGGTGGCAGTGGCACACTGCCTGCGTATCCGGATGCCAGCCAGATGACCTTGGTTCTTGCAGTGCTGAGTCTTTTGGTATTAATCGTCGGCGGCTTATACCTTGCGACTGAGTTGGGGTGGCGGTTATTGCTGTTTGGTTTGCCGGGAGTGTTATTGATTTACGGCTATACCCAGTATCTGAATCGATCACCATGGCTGTGCCTGCTTGCGCCTGGGGTCGGTTTTGGGTTGTTGATGACCTTGGGTGCGTATTGGGTGTTAGCTGACAGTCTCAGCCTTGCTGCTGTGGTACTTTCACTGATCGTGATGCTGCTGGTCAGTAACCTGCTGCTGTTAAACCAGTTTCCTGATGTCGAGGCTGATCGCCAGGTGGGGCGCCGTCATTTACCAATTGTTATTGGCCGTCAAGCGAGCGCTGTCGTGTTTACGCTGATTTTAACTGGCTCTTATATCGTGCTGCTGGTTGCGGTGGTTTTTGAGGTGCTGCCGTGGCAGTGTTTGTTAGCCTTGTTAACCTTGCCGATTTTGATAAAACTATTGCCAGGGATATTCACGTTTGCCGAGCAACCTCGGAAGCTGACGCAATTTATGGCCATGAATGTGCTGTTATGTCATGGTTATCCGATACTTTTGCTGACAGGGCTGATCTGGGCGTCATGACAGCTAGCTGGAGAACGTACGATGTTACAACTGGATATGGACATTATTGTGGTGGGCGGTGGCGGCGCCGGGTTGCGTGCCGCCATCGCGGCCGCTGAAGCGTCCCCGACACTGAATGTGGCTCTGGTATCCAAAGTTTACCCGATGCGCTCACACACAGTGGCGGCCGAAGGTGGTGCTGCCGCAGTTACCTTGAGTGAAGACAGTCTGCAATCGCATTTTTTTGACACTGTAGCTGGCAGCGACTGGCTGGCAGAGCAAGATGTGGTTGAGTTTTTTGTGCAACATGCCTATCAGGAACTGGTGCAACTGGAGCGATGGGGCTGCCCGTGGAGCCGCAAAAACGATGGCAGCGTACAAGTGCGCCGATTTGGTGGCATGAAAACCGAGCGCACCTGGTTTGCCGCGGATAAAACCGGTTTTCATATTCTGCATACCTTGTTTCAAACCTCCCTGAAGTATCCGTCCATTGAACGCTTTGATGAGTATTTTGTGCTGGATCTGCTGGTGGTCGACCAGCGCGTAGCGGGCGTGCTGGCCATCCGTTATAGCACCGGTGAATTAGTACAGATACGGGCCAAATCGGTGATTCTGGCGACGGGCGGGGCAGGGAGAGTGTTTCACTACAACACCAACAGTGGCATTGTGACCGGAGATGGCATGGCCTTGGCGTTGCGCCATGGTGTCGCGCTACGCGATATGGAGTTTGTGCAATATCACCCAACGGGTTTACCCGGAAGCGGTATCTTGATTACTGAAGCCTGTCGCGGCGAAGGCGGAATTCTGCTGAATAAGGACGGTTATCGTTATCTGCAGGACTACGGGCTGGGCCCTGAGACGCCACTGGGCGAACCTCGTAATAAATGTATGGAGCTTGGTCCCCGTGACCGGTTGTCGCAGGCGTTCTGGCAACAGCAGAAACTCGGGCTCACCGGCGATTATCAAGGCCATGCGGTGGTGTATCTGGATCTCAGGCATTTGGGCGACAAACATCTAAAAGAACGCTTGCCGCTGATTTGTGAACTGGCGCGCGATTTCGTGAATGTTGATCCGGCAAAAGCACCCATTCCCGTGCGGCCGGCAGTGCATTACACCATGGGTGGCGTCATGACCGATATTGATTGCCAGACCAGTATTCAGGGTTTGTTTGCGATCGGCGAGTGCGCCTCGGTCGGATTGCATGGTGCCAACCGCCTGGGGTCCAATTCCCTGTCTGAATTATTGGTGTTTGGCAAGGTCGCTGGTGAGCGGGCGGCTGCCCTTGCGCAGCAAAACGATCATGTGAGTCACCAGGCAATTGCACAGCAAACTGCGGTACAACAAGCGCTGTTATCTGGGATGCCCGGACACAACACAAACGACTCGCTGGTGGCAATCCGGACTGCGATGACAAAAGCGATGGAAGAGGGTTGTGGTATCTACCGCGATGCCAACAGCATGCAACACTGCCTTGATCAATTGCATAGCTTAAGGCAACGTTATCAAGTGCTTAATGTTGAAGATCAAGGTAAAGTATATAACAGCGCACTGCTGCAACATCTGGAACTGGGTTTCGGCTTGGATGTTGCGATGGCGATTTGCAGCAGTGCTTTGGCCAGAAAGGAGTCACGTGGTGCTCACCAACGTCTGGATGAAGGGTTGACTGCCCGTAACGATGCTGAATTTTTGCAGCATAGCCTGGCGGTGCAGCAACAGGACGGCAGCATTGATATTCGCTGGCAAGCGGTGACCATTACCAGCCTGCCACCCGGACAACGACTCTATGGTGATTGTGGTGCAGTCAATGAGGGCAAGGCATCGTGACGCAGACCATTGTTATCGCGCGCTACAATCCCGAACAGGATGAGAAACCACACCACGAAGCCTATCAAGTGCAGTCGGATGACAACACCTCGGTGCTCGATGCGCTGCAACAAGTGCAGCAGCAGGATCCGGGTTTGAGTTTTCGCTGGTCCTGCCGGATGGCCATTTGTGGTTCCTGCGGAGTGATGGTTAATGGTGTGCCTAAACTGGGCTGCCAGACGTTTTTGCGTGATTATCCAGCCGGACTGGTGATCACACCGCTGTCCAATTTTGCGGTTGAGAAAGATCTGATCGTCAATATGGAGCCATTTCTCGAGCATCTCAGCGCCATCAAACCCTGGCTGATCAATACTGCCGAGGGTACTCAGCCGCACGTACAAACTCCCAAGCAACTGGCTAAATATCAACAGTTTGCGAATTGTATTAACTGTGGTTTATGTTATTCAGCATGTCCGCAGTTTGGATTAAATCCTGAGTTTCGCGGACCAGCGGCACTGGCCTTGGCGCATCGGTATAATCTGGACAGTCGTGATCAGGGCAAGGCACAACGTATGCCCGAACTCAATGCCAAAAACGGTGTGTGGACGTGCACTTTTGTCGGGTTCTGCTCTGAAGTATGTCCCAAAAAAGTAGATCCTGCCGCCGCCATCAATCAGGGCAAGGTTGAGTCAGCCAAAGACATGATTGTCAGTGTCTTGAAACCGTCAGGAGCACGCTGATGTCATCACAGCAAAATGGACGTCGACCGTATTTGCCGCCATTCCGGCGCGACTGGTGGCTGCAACTGCGTTTTTACCGCTTGTACATGTTGCGCGAAGCCACGGTGTTGCCACTGCTGTTTTTTGTGGGGTGGCTGATCTATGGCTTGTACAGTCTGGGTCAAGGACCGATGCAGTGGCAGCATTGGCTGGAATTTATGGCGAAACCCTGGGTGTTTGTGCTGAACCTGCTGACGCTGGCCGCCAGTCTGTTTCACGCCAAAACCTTTTTTGAATTGTTCCCGCGCGTAATGCCACTGGCGCCGCCGGGCTTGATGATTGCCGGGCAGTGGCTCGGCACTGTGGTGGTAGCGATCGGCCTGATCGTGCTGTTGGGGGGATACGTATGAACAATGGCACCAAACAACCCAAACGCTCGGATGAACCCATCTGGTGGGCGTTATTCAGTGCCGGTGGCGTCTGTTTTGCGGTCGTTATACCCGGTTCGCTTTTGTCTTTGGCGGTGCTGTATCCGCTGGGGCTGATATCTGCAGAGATGCTGAGTTACGAGCGTGTTCACCACATGGTATTTGAAGCATTTTTTGGACTTGGAGGCCTTGCATTTGTTGGCGCTGCGATTTGTCTGCCGCTGTTTCATGCGGTTCACAGAATCCATCACGGCTTGCACGATTTACAGTGGGCACATGGACCTGTGGCTAAAGTGATTTGTTATGGCGCTGCGATCCTGCTGTCGGCGATAGCCCTGGGTTTATGGTTTTTTTAATCACTCGAAGTCCCCGGCAGCGGCCACAAACGCGATTTCTACCAGATAACGCGAATCCGCCAGTTTTGCATTAATACAAGCGCGACTGGGTGCGGTATCACCATCGAACCAGGCGTCCCAGACTTCATTAAGTCCTGCCAGGTTGTCAAAATCAGTCAGATAAATGGTTGCAGATAACAGATGATTGCGGTCACTGCCAATTTTTGCCAGTGATGCGTCGGCCTGAGCCAGCACTTGCCGAACCTGCCCGCGAATGTCGGCTGTCAAATCGGTGTCCGGTACCTCCACAAAATACGCGGTACCGTTGTAAACCGTGATATCTGACCAGCGTATGCCGGCATTGATGCGATGGATTTTCATACGTTGTTATACCGTAGAAATTCGGTTGATGTTCATCTAAAACTACCTTTCAAGAGTTTAATTATGTTTAAAGAAATCAACCACCCACCCGCAATATTTTCATGGTGTTGGTGCTGCCCAACAAGGTGGTATCACCGCTTGAAATGATTACTTGGTCACCGTCAGCCAAAACCCCGACATCTTTAAGATGTTGCATCGCGCGTAAGTAGTCCTCTGAACAAGGCCCGCTTGGGGTATCAAAGGCCACCGGGTTAACCCCGCGATACAGAGCAACGCGTCGCTGTGTGCTGATATTGGGCGAGAACGCAAAAATGGGTAGTTGTGAACCAATGCGCGACATCAATCGCGGCGTACTGCCTGACTCTGTAAACGCAATGATTGCCTTGACGCCACCAAGGTGATTGGCGGTATACATGACAGCAAGGGCAATTGACTCATCGATTGAGCCAAACCTTTCATCAATCCGGTAACGGCTGAAGCTGGCGGTGGGATGTTGTTCAGCACCCAAAATAATGCGCACCATGGCCTCAACCGTTTGCACAGGAAAATTGCCGGCAGCGGTTTCAGCGGACAGCATCACGGCATCAGTGCCATCGAGAACTGCATTGGCCACATCAAAAACTTCCGCACGGGTTGGCAGTGGGCTGTAGATCATGGATTCCATCATCTGGGTCGCGGTGATGGCAACTTTGTTCAAGGCGCGACAGCGTTCGATGATGTGTTTTTGCACGCCGATCAAGGCCGCATCACCGATTTCTACACCCAGATCGCCGCGCGCAACCATGACCGCGTCGCTTGCGCGTATGATGTCGTCCAAGGTGTTGTTATCCGCAACAGCCTCGGCTCGTTCAATTTTGGATACCAAACCCGCCTTGCCGCCAGCGGCTTCAAGCAGGGCACGTGCGGTATTCATATCCTCAGCGCTTCGCGGAAATGAGACGGCGAGGTAATCAACGTCAATGTTAGCGGCGGTTTTGATATCCGCGAAGTCTTTTTCAGTCAGCGCCGGCGCGGTAAGTCCACCACCTTGACGGTTAATGCCTTTGTTATTGGATAAGGTGCCAGCAATTGTTGTGGTCGTATAAATTCTGCTGCCTTCTATGCGATCAACATTGAGCACAATACGGCCATCGTCCAGCAACAGGACATCGCCGGCATGGCAGTCGCCCGGCAGCTGTTTGTAGTCAATACCAACCTGATGTTGATCACCTGCATCGCTGGCAAGATCGGCGTCCAGAATAAATTTGTCGCCGATATTGAGCACAATTTTGCCTTGTGCAAAGCGGGCGATGCGGATTTTGGGGCCTTGCAAGTCGCCTAACACCGCAACAAAGAGTCCATGCCTTTTGGCGATGTCGCGCACCATCTGTGCGCGCTGACGATGATCCTGGGGTGAGCCGTGAGAAAAGTTCAGGCGCACTACATTAACGCCAGCAAGAATCAGCTTTTCCAGCATCTCATAGGAGTCAGATGCTGGCCCCAGCGTCGCGACGATCTTGGTACGTCTTAACATGGTTTTCCTATAGACCTATCAGCACAGCACAGCAAGACTCAGTTTGCCGAGACGTCGATAAAACCATCGCGGTTAGGCATTTGCACCGCTGGCAGGGTGATTTTGTCGAGCACTAAATCCT
>JAUSPW010000141.1 GCA_030652635.1 Pseudohongiella sp.
TGATGTGAATGTTGAGACATTAAAAAAAGCCGATGATTTTGTTAACTCCTATCTGCCGGGCCGCGTCGAAAAGGGTCGTTTAACTGCAGATCAGGCCAAGCAGGCGCGTGACAATATTCGGTTTGTTAATTCTCTGCAGGAAGCTGCGGGCGACGCGGATTTTGTGATTGAAGCGGCCACCGAGGTATTAGCTCTCAAGCGTAAAATATTTGCAGACCTTGATCGTATTGCGCCTGCCCACTGCATTCTGGCGACAAATAGTTCAGCAATCGTGAGCTCCAAAATTGCTGATGCAACAAAAAGACAAGATAAAGTCGTCAATATGCACTTCTTTAATCCGGCTTTGGTAATGAAGCTGGTTGAGGTTGTTAAGGGGCCGCACGTCTCTGATGAAACAGCAGACTTAACCATGCAGCTCAGTAAAGTGATGCAAAAAGTACCGGTGTTGTTGAAAAAAGAAGTGGATGGGTTTTTGCTTAACCGTATTTTTGCAGCAATCTCAAAAGAAGCCATGTGGCTTTTGGAAATGGGCGTAGCTGACGTTGAAGATATTGATAATGCCTGTGTTTACGGAGCTGGACATCCCATGGGGCCTTTCCGGCTCAATGACCTCACAGGGCTCGATCTGAGCTACATCATGCGAATGGAAAAATTTCGTGATACCGGGAATCCCGCTGATCTGCCCAATCCGCGCTTGGTCGAGCATTACATGAAAGGCGAGTTTGGTGAGAAAACCGGAAAGGGTTGGTACGACTACAGCTCTAAAAAATAAAAGCTTACAAAGCACTTACATCAACCCAAACACCCGGTTTGGCTATCGCCCAGACCGGGTGTTTGAGTTTATCGTGCCGATAATCAGTCGTTGGTTTCAGGTGACAGCATTTGAGCCACATCGGCGGGCTCCAACTCAAGTCCACTCATTTCCAGATCCCAGTTTGGACCAACCATCGCATTATCTTCATGTATGCCCGGCAACCACTCGCTCATGAAGTCTTCGAGGGTGATGGAGCGTGGCGCGTAGGTTTTCCACTCTTCGGTACAAAGAGCGGCGGCATAACGTTCATCCGACCAGAAGGGAAACACCTCAGTGTCTTCAAATTCAACCGACGGGCAGATGGCCCAGCCATCGTCACCGTATAATCCCCATACCTGACCTGTTTGCTGTACCTGATCAATAAACAGTTTATAATTGGCGTCTTCGTTCTCCCCAAGGGTGGCGGGGAATTGGTTTTCCGTGCTCATAAGCGTTCTCCTGCGCTGAAGGCCGCGATTGTAGCGGAATCAGGCTCAGGATACATCAAATCCTCTTGAGGGATTCAGTAAAAGGGGTCGTGTTAATGTCCGAATCAGTATCCAGTTGTCGCGCGTCAGTTGTCGATGCATCCATTAGCCCAAGTGGCAGCATGGAACTCCTGTCGCAATTTGAAGTAGAGCGTCTTCGTAAAATTGGTCATGGCGACGTTTATGAACTGTTCAGGCGCTGCGCCCTCGCAGTGCTCAACTGCGATGACTCATTTGACAGCGCAGACGAGGTTTACAGTCGTTATCCGGATTTCAGCATCGAAATCGTGCAACGCACCAGAGGTATAAAGCTACGCCTGAAAAACGCACCAGCTTGCGCGTTTGTTGACGGCGTTATCATCAGTGGCGTACGCGAGCATCTATTTGCGGTGCTGCGAGACATTGTGTTTGTATCCAGTGAACTTTACCGCCCGCAAGACAACACGGAGCCCAAGAGTGACGGTAATTTCGAGAGCATTCGGGTCAATTCCAGTGCCAATGCACAGGCCGATGCCACTAAAAATCTCGTGTTTGATGTGCTGCGAAATGCTGGACTGTTGCAGCCGAGGATGTTGCCTGACTTGATAGTCTGCTGGGGCGGCCACGCAATCAGCAGAGAAGAATATGACTACAGCAAGGCTGTTGGTTATCAGCTAGGCCTGCGCGGTTTGGATATCTGCACCGGCTGTGGGCCTGGTGCAATGAAAGGCCCTATGAAAGGCGCAACCATTGGCCACTCCAAACAGCGTCTCGGTAAAGGTCGTTATATTGGTATCAGTGAGCCGGGCATTATTGCTGCAGAATCACCCAACCCCATCGTGAACCACCTCGTTGTGATGCCGGATATTGAAAAACGACTGGAAGCCTTTGTGCGCGTCGCACACGGCATCATTGTATTTCCGGGCGGCGTAGGCACGCTTGAAGAGATTTTGTTTTTGCTCGGAACCCTGATGGATCCACGCAACGCTGACATCTACTTGCCCGTCGTATTTGCTGCACCGGCCTGCAGTAACGGCTATTTCCAGCGCATCGACCGCTTTCTGGTAGACACATTGGGCGAGGAGGTCCGAGGCTATTACAAAATTGTTGAGGATGACCCGACAAGCGTGGCCAAAATGATGAAAAAGGGGATGGCGCGAGTTAGCGACAGTCGCCGCAAGACCCGAGATGCTTATTACTACAGCTGGTTGTTGCATATCCCGGAAGAAATGAAATCGCCGTTTGACGTTAATCATCAAAATATGGCTGCTCTGCAACTATCCAAAGACCTGCCTGCCTCGGAGTTGGTCGTGAATCTGCGACGTGCATTCTCAGGTATCGTGGCCGGTAACGTGAAAGAGAAGGGCGTACGTCTGGTGCGCGAGCATGGCCCATTTGTGCTGCGCGGAGATCAAGCCATGATGAGTGCTATGGTTCAACTCTTGCGTGAGTTTGTTGATGCCGGGCGTTTGAAGCTGATCAGAGAGTCGTACAATCCT
>JAUSPW010000150.1 GCA_030652635.1 Pseudohongiella sp.
CACCAATTCAGTTCGCAATCCATTGATACGGTTGCGCACTTCAGTCAATTCGACTTCCCAGTCGGCATTGAGCGTTGCGTCCCTCAGGATTTCAATCACAACGGCTGCGCCGTGATCTGGCGGCATTGAATAAATGCTGCGCGCAATCGACGCAATCTGGCTGCCCGCTGCTTTAGCGGATGCGGCATTACCACTAATGACGGTTAATGAGCCGGTACGCTCCCGGTACAAGCCAAAATTCTTGGAGCACGAGCTGACTACAACCAGTTCGGGCAAGGTCTCGGCCAACAAGCGTACGCCATAGGTGTCCTCGACAATACCATCACCCAAGCCCTGGTAGGCAAGATCGATGAAAGGTGTGAAGCCATTTTTTTGCGCCAGCTCCGCAACTGCCTGCCATTGCTGTTGATCCAGATCGGCACCACATGGGTTGTGACAGCAGCCATGTAATAACACCAGATCGCCCGCTGTGGCCGTACTCAGGCTGTCCATCATGGCATCAAAACGAATGGCATGTTTGTCATAGTCGTAGTAAGGGTACTTGCTGATTTGCAGGCCTGCCTCACCAAGTAGCGGGATATGATTGGCCCATGTTGGATCACTGACCAGAATTTTGGCACCGGGTTTAACTTTTTGCAGGAACTCAGCACCCAGACGCAATCCACCGCAACCGCCAGGTGTCTGAAACGTCACGCGACGTGTGCCCAACTGATCGCGCAGCTGATCCCCAAAAATCAGACCGGCGATCAAGTGGTTATAATCCTCTTGTCCCGCGGGGGCGACATAGGTTTTGGTCTGCTGATTGGCCAGTAGTCGTGTTTCCGCTTGTTTGACAGCACGCATCACCGGTGTTTGCCCGCGCTCATCTTTATAGACGCCTACACCCAGATCTATTTTGTGGGCATTATTGTCGGCGCGAAAGGCCGCCATCAAACCGAGGATGGGATCGGCTGGCAAACTGGTAATTGCTTCAAACATATTCAATTTCCTTTAAAAAACAGATGGTCAGAGCTGGTCGCGCAATGCTTGCGCCTTCAGCGTATTCTGAAGCAACGAGGCTCTGGTCATTGGACCAACGCCTCCTGGTACGGGTGTGATAAACGAGCATTTTGTTTTTACAGATTCAAAGTGCACATCGCCGGTCAGTCTGAAACCACTGGCCTTGCTGGCGTCTGCCACACGTGTGATACCAACATCGATGACAACAGCGCCATCTTTGACCATGTCACCGGTCACAAAGTCGGGCTTGCCGATGGCGACTATCAGGATGTCTGCTGTTCTGCAGATGTCTGCCATATTGGGCGTACGACTATGAACTAGAGTGACGGTGGCATTACCTGGGTTGCTATTGCGTGACATCAGAATTGACATGGGTGTGCCAACAATATTACTGCGTCCCACTACTACACAATGTTTGCCGGCTGTTTCTATCTGATACCGTTTGAGCAGTTCCATCACGCCATTGGGGGTAGCAGAGATGAAGGTGGGCAAGGCCAGACACATGCGACCCACGCTGGCTGGCGAAAAGCCATCAACATCCTTGGCAGGAGAAATTGCCAGTGTTACCCGGGTTTCATCGATGTGTTTTGGCAGAGGTACCTGCACAATAAAACCATCTATGTCGCTGTTCTCATTCAATTGCTGTATGTGGTCCAGCAACGCCTGTTCGGTGATGTCAGCCGGCAATCGGATCAATGTTGAGTCAAAACCTACCTGCTTGCAGTCGAGTACTTTGTTGGCGACATAGGTTTCACTGGCACCATCGTTACCAACCAGAATCGCTGCCAGATGCGGTACTTTGCCGCCGCGCGCTTTGATACGATTCACTTCGTCAGCAATTTCTGCCTTGATCTGTTCTGCCGTTTGTTTGCCGTCGAGTATTTGCATGCTGCTACCTTGTCCGAAAACGCGCAATGATAAACGAGCGCCGCAGTAGCCTCAACAAGACGGCCTCAATACGCGGCATTCTGGTGTTGATCAGGCTACCATTTGCCGGAATTGGGCATACTGAGCCATGGTTCTTGAGGCGCAAGCGGCGCTCCGCGTTGCAGCAGTTCAATCGAGATATTGTCAGGGGAACGCACAAACGCCATTCGGCCATCTCGCGGTGGCCGGTTGATCAGCACGCCTTTTTGCATCAACCGCTCACACGTGGCATAAATGTTATCGACCTGATAAGCGAGGTGACCGAAATTACGACCTTCGCCATATACTTCCGGATCCCAGTTGTAGGTCAGTTCAATCTGAGCCTGATCATCACCCTCGGCAGCCAGAAAAACCAAGGTGAAGCGACCTTGTTCACTCTCTCTGCGTTGCAATTCCCGCAGGCCCAGTTTTTGGCAATAAAAATCCAATGATGCCTCCAGATCACTGACCCGCACCATAGTGTGTAAGTATTTCACGATCAATTACTCCGTTCGAGTCGCAGTGGAATGTGTTCGCCTGACTGACTCCAGTCACCGTTCAGAGCCAACACCTGAATTCCGCTGGCATCAAACACTAGGCTGCCAAAAAATTCGGCATCCAGTGCAGGGATACTTACCAGATAATTGCTGTTTTTCAGGCTGATGCCGGCGACGGGCAAATCGCTTCGAAATTGCGTAGGGATGTCCAGTGTTGCGGTGTAGGTGTCGCCATTTTCTGCTGAGTGAATATGCAAGACAATGTCCAGAGGATCAAACTGGGCGGCGATCAGCGTGCCACGCCATGTTCCTGCAAGTTGCGACTGGTTTTGCGACAGTGCCGGGGTCCACCAGATCAGTCCAATTAACGCGAGCACAAACAAGCCGTATTGCTGGCAGGTAACAGACACTGGAATTGACTTGCTGGAAGTAAACATGGCGGGCGATGTCCGGGCAGTGGATGGTGCGATTCAGCACAAGGATAGCGCGCGCAAGGCCATAAAAAAAGGGCCGATGCACGAAGCAGCGGCCCTGAGGCAAATGCCGGACAAGGAACCGGCACTGCAATTTGACGCGGTTGGCAATTCACTCACGGGTGTCTGGCCCCAGACACCCGATTACTTCTTCAGATACTCGTATGTGATGTTGTAAGACTGTGTTGCATTCATGCCATTTACAACAAAGCTGGCCGCAAATCGGGCGCGGAAGAACACACGGCTGTCTGTGACGCTCACCTCGCTGATCTGGAAGTTGCTGAAGGTGGAGGCATCAATACCTTCAGCGCCTTTCAGTGAGTCGCGCACTTGCTCTTCCAGCTTGTTGATGTCCGCTGATCCCGGTGCAGGAATCGAGTCAATCGACAAGGAGAATGGTTGAGTGGTGGTGAAACCGAATATCGTCGCAGCGACTGTTCCGCTGATGTTCAGGCGATAGTCGCCTGCGGGGATTTCAACAACCGGCTCCTCAATTGGCGGTGGCGGGGGATTGCCACCCAGTTCCGCTTGCAGCTGCGCAACGGTGTTGGCCAGCGCGCCGATGGTTACCAAAGAATTGCCAAACTGACCGCCGGTGACATAGACAGTACCGTCTTTGATACCAATGGCAGTGCCGGTCCCTGGGTATTGGCGACCAATAAAACCATCAACAATTTCATAAGCATGATTCAAGGACACGGAGGCCTTAGGGAAGATCGCGCTGTAAACTTGTTCAGCCAGTTTAAAAATGTCAGAAATGCCAGTGAGATCCGGTGGGGTGCCGCCCAACAGATTGCAGGATTTGCTGTTGCTGATTTTGGTGCCGGTCAATTGACCGAGGAATTGATTGGAGCTGGAAAATACATTCAGCTCATTAAACGTACCGGTGTTGATATTGGATAACGCCAGTTTTACACCGACTGCAGGTGCGTGCCAGATAGCTTCTGCGGTGTTGCTGCCCTCAAGCACGGGATTGCCCAGAATGTACTTATCGATGCACAGCGTTCCACCGGAGGAGAGTACAACATTCAGGGTGTCGCCATTGACCAGCGGCGCGCCTTGCTGCGCTGATCCAAATGTCAGTGTGTAGGTGCCTTCCATGCCAGCGGGGATGTTGGCGGCTGTTTGCGCAACTAGTTGCTGTGAGCCAAGTACAATCGTGGCGATGGCAATCAGCTTGGATGCCACTCTTACTGGGTAGCTGAGTGTTGTCATCGTTTCTGCTCCTTATCAAATCGTAGCGTAGTTTTTAAAAACAGCTCTGCGAAGAAAGTGCGTCCCTGCACTTCAGGAAGGGAGATTAGATGAAACACCTTGCTTTGTAGACCCCCTGATCGGGGGGCGGGTTTTTAGCCAGTCAAAAGGTGTTAAGATTTCAGCTCGTAAAAAGTTCCTTTTCAGACATGGACATCATGAATCCCGATCAACGTAATAAGTATGTGTTAAACGTATCCTGCCCAGAAGCAAATGGCATTGTACGAGCCGTCAGTGACTTCCTGTATCAGCGTGGCGCAACCATCAGTGAGGCTGCACAACATCGCGACCCCGTCATTGACCGATTTTTTATGAGGGTTGAGTTCGAAGAGGTCGAGGCAGATTTGCCGTCGGCCGAAAAGCTCGATGAAGACTTTTTGCCACTGGCACGACAATTTGATATGCAGTGGAGCTTTTTTGATGTGCGCAAACGCCCTCGCGTGCTATTGGCAGTGTCGACACATGGGCATTGCCTGACTGATCTGCTGCACCGTTGGAGCAGTGGCGCATTACCTGCTGATGTGGTGGGCGTGGTTTCCAATCACGAAGCGATGCGTGGTATTTCCGAGTGGTATGGCCTGGATTTCTATTTTCTGCCAGTTACGCCGGACACCAAACTGGAGCAGGAGCAAGCTATGATCGACATCATCAAAAACAAGCAGGTCGATCTGCTGGCGCTTGCCCGATATATGCAGATTCTGTCGCCTCGTATGTGTGAATTGATGGCAGGCAGGGCAATTAATATTCACCATTCATTCTTACCTGGATTTAAAGGCGCAAATCCTTATCGGCAAGCATATATGCGCGGGGTCAAGATTATTGGTGCTACCGCACATTACGTCACGACTGACCTCGATGAAGGGCCTATCATAGAACAGGCGGTTGAGCGAATTGACCACAACTTTGATATCGAAGAACTGGTACAGATTGGACGAGATGCCGAATGTGCCGCCTTTGCGCGTGCCGTAAAGTGGCACTGCGAACATCGAATCATTGTCAATGGCAACAAAACTGTTGTGTTCAAGTAACGGGAGTTGCACCCTATGCTGGTGTCTTTAGGTACCCTGGCCGGTGGTTTGGGACTGTTTCTGCTAGGCGTTTCCATGATTACCGATGGCCTTAAACTGGCTGCTGGTGGTGCGCTGCGGGATATTCTTGGGCGGTCAACGCGCACTACTTGGACTGGCATCCGCTCAGGATTTGTGCTGAGCAGCCTGGTGCAATCATCCAGTGCCGTGACCATAGCAACCATTGGGTTTGTCAACGCGGGATTGCTCGGAATTCACCAAGCGCTAGGTATTGTGCTTGGTGCAACAATTGGTACAACCACAACGGGCTGGCTGGTGGCGCTGGT
>JAUSPW010000154.1 GCA_030652635.1 Pseudohongiella sp.
CACCAATCTGTGTATTTTTATTTATGATAGCCCACTTTAAGGTTGGGGGGGCGGATTGGAATGTCTGCACACAATCGAGTGCACTCCATTGCACTAACGAGGCGCCTGCTGCTGTAGCTTGAACCAGGCCGCAAACTCATCAGCGCCTGAGGGTTTATGACAGTAATAACCCTGAATGATGTCGCATTGATAGTGCCGCAAAAACGCCAGCTGACGCGAGTTTTCAACGCCTTCGGCCACCACCGTCAAGCCCAGTGTTTTACTCATGGAGATAATGGCTTTGCTGATCGCTTGATCTTCGCGGCTGGTGTCCAGATCTTTGATAAAGGCGCGATCAATTTTTAAGGTATCAATTGGGTAGTGGCGCAGTTGCCCAAGTGAGGAGTACCCGGTACCAAAGTCATCCAACGCAAAACGAATGCCGGTTTTTTTCATTTCCTGCATCAAGCGGATTGTGCGTTCGGGGTTTTGCATTACCAGACTTTCCGTTATCTCCAGTTCCAGTTGCTCTGCCGGGAAGTTATTGTCAGTGAGCATTTGCTGGATATAAGCAGGCAAGTCAGGGTGATTGAACTGGCGGGCTGACAAATTGACGGCCAGCGACAACGCAGGCAAACCCTGCTGCTGCCATGACAAAACCTGCTGACAGGCCGTTGCCATTACCCATTCCCCGATAGGCACAATCAAACCATTGTCTTCGGCTATGGGAATAAAATGGTTTGGGGAAATATCGCCCAATTCTGGATGCCGCCAGCGCAGCAAGGCCTCGACACCCACCACCTTTCCGGTGTCGACATCCACTTTTGCCTGGTAATTCAGGCTCAGTTCACCGCGTTTGAGCGCATGGCGCAATTCAACCGCCAGACCGGCGCGCTCTTGATTGTGTTGGTGTAAATCAGCGGAATACAGCCTGAAGTTATTGCGGCCTTCTTCTTTGGCGGCGTACATCGCGGTGTCGGCATGGTTCATCAGGCTTTCTTCAGTATTGGCATCGACGCCAAACAAGCTGATGCCAATACTGGCACCTATCATGAATTCGCGCTGCTCAATGGTGATGGGCACACTAAACACCTGCAGGATATTGCTGGCAATCAGCGCAGCCTGTTCCTTGTCGTTCACACGCTGCAACATGATCACAAATTCGTCGCCGCCCAATCGCGCCACTATGTCAGAGCCGCGCAACGGCGTGGTCAGGCGCTTGGCAACTTCGGCCAATAGCTGATCACCGGTGTGATGACCGTAGGTATCATTGACGGCTTTGAAGCGATCCAGGTCAATAAACAAAACTGCAAAACGCTGATCCTTGTACCGCGTGGCATTACGAATGGCATGCCCCAGCAGTTCGCTGAACATCACGCGGTTGGGTAAGCCAGTCAGCGTGTCATGTGTTGCCAGGTGCTTGATATGGTTGGCTACTTTCTTTTTACTGGTGATGTCACGGGTGATGCCACGATAGCCGCTGAACAAACCGGCAGAGTCCCGAATGGGTTCGCCACTTAAGGTCAGGTGATAAGTTGTGCCTTCGGTATTGGTAAAGGAAAATTCAAATTCACGAAATGCCTGTTGTTTTTCCAACATACGCCGGAAATGACGCCAGCCGCCAATATCAGGTGTGACGGATGGCAAATTCCACAAATGTTGGCCGATGGCGTGATTGACTGCCGTTTTGTTGGCGTCACCTCGGATACGGCCTTCATAAAGCGTAAACCTCAAGTCCGCATCCATCTCCCAATAGAAGTCAGAACTCAAGTTGGTGAGGCTGCGAAATCGCTCTTCGTTCTGCCGGATACGTTCAGCCGCAACCGCTTGTTCCGCCGCATTGGCAAAGGAGTCCAGCGCAAAAGACATGTTGTCGGCCATGCTCTGCAAAATGCTTTGAGTCTGGGCATCAAACACGTTTTTTTGATTGGCGTAAAACAGCATCACCGCCACCGGCTTTTTATGACGCAGCAGTGGCAACGCAGCGGCACTGTTGATGTTGTGTTCAATGGCATTTTCGCGCCAGGCGACATTGGGTACGTCGGCTTGATAGTCGTTGCTGAATTGTGCCTTGCCTTCCAGCATGGCCATGGTGGTCATACCGCGGCCTTCCGGTTGGCTGGTATCCATGATGACGCGAACTTTTTTCATGCTGTTATCTGCGTGTCCAGCTTTGGCAACAGCGTAGAAGTGACCACGCTCATTGGGCACTAGCACACTGGAAATTGTAAACAGCTCGCTGGATACTGCGGCGCGCGTGGCTTGTTGGTAAAGCGTATCCACTGAGGTGGCGCGCAGTATGGCCTCGTTGGTTAGGCTCAAAGCTGAAAACAACTGTTGAAGCTGAAAGGCTTTTAACTCGGCCTCTTTGCGTGCCGTTACATCGCGGCTGACACCAATGATCAACCAGCGCCCGTTGATTAGCGTTGCTCGGCTGTGGATTTCCACGATGCTGGAGCTACCGTTTGGTAAAGTGATTCTGCGTTCAAAACGGCTGCTGTGTCCGAGTTCAATCAGTTGGTTATAACGCGCATCCAGCTCCGCGCGACTGAATCCCATGATTTTGCTGGGCCCAAGGCGCAGGATTTCGTCCCGCGTCAAGCCGGCGTTGCGGCAGGCGGTATCATTTACATCCACAAAACTCAGGGTATCGCGATCAACCAGGTAAATCATGTCCAAGGACATGTCCATGGCTGCCCGGAAGCGTTTCAGATTGATTTCGTCGTTACGTTCGCGGGTGGTATCAACCGCAACACATTCATAACCGAGGAATTTGCCCTGCGCATCAAATTGTGGTGCGCCGGTAATTTGCAGGTAGCAACTGTTGCCGTCTTTGAGTTTGATGACACAATCCACCTGCCGGAACGCCTGCCTGAGCACAAGGCTATCCAGATAGTGGCGCCAGGTCAGGGTGCGCGGATTATTGAGATCGGGTCGTTCAGGTTCAAATGCCACGTCAATCAGGCGTTGCCCAAATAACTGATGCGCCGCTGCTTGAGTGTTTTCGGAATAACTGAGCACCGCTTCACAGATACCGTCTGCATTTTCCTGCCAGAACATGTCAGACGAGAGTGACAACAAGCGATGCAGCAGCGGGTCGTCCTTCAAACGCTGCAAGCAAAGCTCACCCAGACCAAGCCTGAAGTCGGTCATTGCTGTGCCGCGTGCCAGCGAGCTTGCTGCTTTGTTGATGTCTGCTTCCATGTGTGTTGTTCCGGGCGGCCAATCCCGGGCCGCAGAGTGTGGACAACTGATTTTTTTATTATGTGTCGCCGTCCTGCTGTGTAGTCCTACTATATCGACAGGTTCTACACTTGCTTTACAACTTGCACTACTTCTTGCCCTGCTTCTTTCACTACGACAGCGAGTCGCAGGCCGCTTTAATCAGCGCCAAGGCTTCGTCGATTTCCGATTCGCTGATATTAAGTGGTGGCAGCAGTCGTATGGAATTGCCGCCAGCTTTGACAGCCAGCAACTTCACTTGCATAAACGCTTTGATCAGATCGGCATTAGAGCAGGTGCAGCGCAAGCCAACCATCAACCCAAGACCCGTGTGTTCAGCCAATACCGTCGGGTATTGTTGTATCAGCACATCCAGCCCGGCCCGCAGACGTGCTGAGCGCTGTTGAACGGTCTGCAAAAATGCCGGATCACTGATGTAATCCATCACAGCATTGCCCACGGCGGTGGCCAGCGGATTGCCACCAAAGGTGCTGCCGTGTGTGCCGGCCGTCATAACCTCGGCCACTTTTTCGATCGACAGGCAGGCCCCAATCGGGAAGCCGCCACCCAGGCCTTTAGCCGAGGCCAGCAAATCCGGTGTCACGCCCAAGGCTTCATGTGCAAACAGATGGCCGGTGCGACCCATGCCGGATTGCACTTCGTCAAACATCAACAGGATGCCATGCTCGTCGCACAATTGACGTACCGCTTTCAGGTAATCAACCGCAACGGCCCGGATACCGCCTTCACCTTGCACCGGCTCCAGAATAACACCCGCAGTCTGTTCAGTGATCGCAGCGCGCAAGGCCTGCAAATCACCAAAAGGCACCTGGTCAAAACCTGAGTCACCTACCAGGAAACCTTCTGTATGCAGCGGGTTCAGACAGGCGGCGATAGGCGCCAGCGTGCGGCCATGAAACGACTGAGTCAGCGAAATAATACGCACGCGTTGTTTGCGACCATGATGGTAGTGATAACGGCGCATCATCTTGAATCCGCATTCCACGGCTTCAGTGCCCGAATTGGCAAAAAACACCCTGTCAGCAAAACTCAGATCAACCAGACGCTGCGCCAAGCGTTCGGTAGGGATGTTGCTGAACAGATTGGAGGTGTGCCACAGACGTTCGGATTGCTCGCGAATGGCCTTCACCAGATGAGGGTGACAATGTCCCAGACAATTCACCGCAATACCTGCGGTAAAGTCCAGATAACGTTGTTGATCTGCGGTGTACAGGTATACCCCCTGGCCATGTTCAAATTGCAGTTCCGGGTGGCCATAATTGGCCATTAACGCTGAGCTCATCTGTGCTTCCTGATGTTGCGATGCCAGGGCAATCGTATCTGTTGTGCATGTTGAAGCGCAGCTTAAACAAGCTGTGTCAAATTCCACATGCGGTGCTGTGATATTCTAGGCGTCGTTACTTCGTATGTATAGGCAGTTTTTGCCGGGAGCATTTTATGTTGTTTGCAGATAAAACACGCATGGTCAGCGCCGAGGCGGCATTAAAAGGTCGCACACAAGCCATGCGCATCAGCGGAGTTCATACCATCACGGGCAATACCATGCTGCAGCCTGTGCCCGCCGGGCTTGAGCAGGCGGTGTTTGGTCTTGGATGTTTCTGGGGGGCAGAGCGCGTGTTTTGGCGACAGCCCGGGGTGTTCAGCACCGCGGTTGGTTATGCTGGTGGATATACCCCAAACCCGACATATGATGAAGTGTGCAGCGGTCAGACCGGGCATACCGAGGTGGTGCTGGTGTATTTTGATCCGCAACAGATCAGTTATGCACAGTTATTAGCGGTGTTCTGGGCATCTCATGATCCTTCACAAGGTATGCGTCAGGGCAACGACCGCGGCACCCAGTATCGCTCGGCCATTTATACCTGCTCTGACGCGCAGGCACGCGCTGCGGCAGACAGTTGCGCACAGGCACAGCTGCGTTTGAATGCTGCAGGGCTGGGGAGCGTCACTACAGAAATTGTGCCGCTGGCCGAATTTTTCTATGCCGAAGAGTACCACCAGCAATATCTCGACAAAAATCCCAATGGTTACTGTGGCATACGCGGGCTGCCTTGCCTGATTGGGGAGTAGACCAGCAAAGGAGAGATCTGAGTGAAACACGGTTTTTGGCACTGGGTGCTGTTGTTGTGTGTTGTGGCAGCATCCACACCAGTGCAGGCGCAAAGTGTCGACTTTTCGGGTGATCTTCGATTTGGTTACATCTCATTTGATCGTGATGAACGCAATGGCAGCACATCCGATGACGCTCAATGGCGTGTGCGTGTGCGCGCGGGGATGTTGTGGACAATAAACGATACCTGGACTTTTAAGGGGCGTTATTCCGCGCGTGTGCATGATTCCCGCAATCGCAGTGGTTTTGTTGGTTTGTTTGAGGCCATGGGGTCTGGCGGTCCAACCATCGCGCCGGGGCAAACTGCCGTGGATGAGTTTTTTGTGCGCGCGCGTTACGGCAAGTGGGATCACCGTTTAGGTCGATTTCAAACCAATAGTCGGCTGATCGGTCTGGCCAGCAAGTCGTTCAGTCGCACAAATTCTACCGGTTGGGATGTCGGCTGGACGGACGGCATACAAAGCACCTACCGCGCCGACCACGGTGTGAATTACACCGCCATCATCGAGCGAAATGACAAAGATGGCCCCAGTAATCTGCGACGCTCGCCACTGCGCTTTGACAAGTCCGCCAGCCGTGCCGGTTATTATCTGGGGTTGGATGCCGCCAAGACCGATGGTTTCTGGGCGCAGCGCTCACTGGATCTGACATATATTCCGAGCGCGTTGTATTTCAATGGCATGGCTGCCGGGCAGCAACGGGATTACCTGGGTCTGAGTGGACGCCTGGCAACGCGAGTGACCATTCATGATCAGATAAAACTGGTGTCGGGCATTCAATTGGCGTGGGCACCACAAACACAGCGCCTTGCCGCGGCTGATCTGCCGGGTACCGGCGACGCAAAAGGCACGGGTTGGCAGCTGTCTTTCAACGTGATTGATGTTGTGCCTGGTCAGAATATCTCGATGAACTATGGGCAAAACGAAGCGGGCTGGTTGTTATCAACAGATTTTGTGGGCAATCAATCAGTCGCCGAAATCCGCCATTCCTGGTTCATCAGGCCCGGCCGTTTGCTGGAGACTAGAATTCATCAACGCAAAGACCTGAATCGGCTGAGCACCGCTGTCCGCAAACGTGTAGAAACCGACATGTACCTGCGTTACAGCATCAGTTTCTGATCCGTGCACAAAGGCGCTTTGCTGCTCCTCCCCCCCAGGCTGTTGCCACACCCTCGCTTCATTCTCCTATGCTCTTGTCCTGGTGCCTGCAAAGTCCGATTTGATCTTTGTCATGCAAATGTCATAAAACTGTAGTTAAATTGCCATCGTTTTGTCATGTGACTGATTCGTGACAACATAACAAGAGTCATTCAAAAACCGATCGACAGGTGCGGAGCCTGATGATCTTGTGGGGGAGAATACAGTTGAAACAACTTTCAAAGATGCTGGCAGTGGTGTCTATTGTCGGGGCAACAGCGTCAGCCGCTCAGGCACAAGATATTGATTTTTCGGGCGATCTGCGCTTTGGTTTCGCGGGTTTTGAGCGTGACGAACGTAACGGCACTGAAACCAACGATGACCAGTTCCGCTTGCGCGTGCGCGCAGGTTTGCAGTGGAACATGAACGACAGCTGGTCCTTTAAAGGCCGCTATGCTGGCCGCGTGCACGATTCACGCAATCAGGGTGGTTTTGTGCATTTGTTTGATGGTCTGTCCTCAGGCAGCCCTTCAATTGCACCGGGTGAAACCACGCTGGACGAGTTCTTCGTGCGTGCCCGTTACGGCAAGTGGGATCACCGCATTGGTCGTTTTCAGAGCAACAATCGCCTGATTGGAGTGGCAGCAAAATCCTTCAGCCGCACCAACTCCACCAGCTGGGATGTCGGCTGGACTGATGGAGTGCAAAGTACTTACCGCGCAGACCACGGTTTGAATTACACCGCCATTATTGAACGTAATGACAAAGATGGCCCCAGCAACGTGCGGCGCTCACCTTTGGGTTTTGCTAAATCTGCCAGCCGTGTCGGGTATTATCTGAGTGTTGATGCCGCAGACACCAAGGGGCTTTGGGCGCAGCGTTCAGTTGACGTGACTTACATACCGTCCGCTTTGTATTACAACGGTATCGCAGCCGGGCAAGACCGCGATTACCTGGGTGTGACGGGCCGGTTGGCAACTCAGGTCACGATTCGTGATCAGATGAAACTGGTCAGCGGTGTTGAACTGGCATGGGCACCGGAAACCCAGAGCAAGGCTGCCGCTAACATGACGGGCACCGGCAAAACCAACGGTACCGGATGGCAGTTGTCACTGAACCTGATGGATATTCAGCCAGGTCACAGTGTCGGTGTTGTTTATGGGGAAACCGAGGCGGGTTGGCTGCTTTCAACTGACTTCCCTGCCAATCAGTCGCTGGCAGAGGTCCGTTATGCGTGGGTACCGATGTCGGGGCACCTGTTTGAAGCCCGCATCCGCGAACGAGAAGACTTGAGCCTGCTGCGCAACGCGGCGCGCAAACGCGCGGAAACCGACGTGTTTGTGCGGTACAGCATCAGCCTGTAAAAAAAATAGGAACGTTGCCCGGGGACGGAGGTGCCAAAGGCAGCTCCGTCCCCATGGGCAAGAAGGGGGCGGAGCAATGCTCAACCGACCCCGAAAAAAACAGGAAAGTGCGCTGGATTTGGTCTATGAAACTTGGGGTGAAGTTTGGGGTCGGAGCAATGCTCCTCCGACCCCTGCGGAGCCCCCTTTCGGAGATCAGCGTATATGGATTACCCCACATTTTTACACCACGGCGCAGCCGGAGGCGTTACCGGCAGCTGCCATCGCTATCTCGCCTCAGCTGAGGCACATCTATTAATCGATTGTGGATTATTTCAAGGCCATGATGTCACTGCGCCTGACCATCACAGCCAGCATCGCATCGAGTTTGATCTGACGGCCATTCAGGCCTTGGTGGTGACACATGTGCATATTGACCATGTCGGGCGTATTCCCTATTTATTTGCTGCAGGGTTCCGGGGCCCAATCCTCTGCAGCGAACCGTCAGCCCGCTTGTTGCCATTGGTCATCGAAGATGCGCTCAAGGTGGGTTTTACCAAAGATGAAACCTTGATCAATCGATTTCTGTCGGCGGTGGATCAAATGTTATGCCCGATTCCGTATAAGCAGTGGCATACCGTTATCAACAGTGCTGAGTTATGTATGCGTGTGCGTTTACAGCGGGCAGGGCACATACTGGGGTCCGCGTATGTAGAAGTTGATACGTGGTACAAAACAGAAAATCGCCACCATCGTGCGGTGTTTTCCGGCGATCTGGGCGCGCCTTACGCACCCTTGTTGCCTGCGCCAAAACCTCCCTATGGTTGCGACGCCCTGGTGATAGAAAGCACCTATGGCAATCGGCTTCACGAAAACCGCAAGGAGCGCAAAGAGCGACTGCGCAGTGTGATCGAACACGCGTTGCAGAATCAGGGCACTGTGATGATTCCGGCCTTTAGCATAGGGCGAACCCAGGAAATTTTGTATGAACTGGAAGGGCTGATTCATGAAGCTAAGGTTCAACGCGCACAACTTGCTGCAGATGGCAAACAAGGGCGTGGCGTTGGCACAGCAGGGCAAATTTCCGGCAAAGTCGGGCGCTCTACAACATCATCGGCACTGGACTGGACTCAGTTACAAGTGATTGTGGATTCGCCATTGGCGTCCAAATTTAATGAGGTGTATCGCGAGTTAAAGCCGTTCTGGGATGCCGAAGCCCAGCAGCGCCTGCGGGCAGGGCGGCATCCACTGAGTTTTGAGAACCTGATTACCATCAACAGTCATGAAGAGCATCAAAAGACGGTGGCCTTTCTGGCGCGTACCCGACAGCCCGCTCTAGTGTTAGCAGCCAGTGGTATGGCCGCCGGTGGCCGCATCGTGAATTACCTAAAAGCCATGCTGGCCGATCCTGCTCATTGTGTGTTGTTTGTGGGATATCAGGCGCGCGGCACTCATGGCCATACCTTGCAGCAGATTGCGGCAGGCAAAGTAGAACCTCGCATGAACTTGGACGGCGAACGCATAGAGGTGAATGCCATGATCCGCAGCATTGGTGGTTACAGCGCACATGCCGATCAGAAAGATTTACTGAATTTCGTGCGACGTATGAGGCGCTGGCCCAGCAAGATTCGGATTATTCATGGTGAGCGCAAGGCGCGTGAAACGCTGCGCGATGCTTTTTACAGCCTTGCCCGTGAGCAGGGCAAAACCATTGAGGTGCTGATTCCGGAAAAAACCAGTGTCTAGCCCAAACCCGACACTCAGCGGATAAGTCCGCGAGTGTCTTCAGGTAAAGGCTGGCGTGAGGCGACCAGATAAATGGCAAACAGAATAATAAACAGCAGGAACATCATTCCTTCAGGAACGCCGGCAAAATGTCCAGCCAGTCCTATGCCACCCAGCGACAACGCAGTGCCATGAATGATCAGCACGGTCTGGCGGGTGTCAAAACCCATGTTCAACAGACGGTGATGCAAATGATCGCGACCCGGTTTAAAGGGTGAGCTGCCGCGCAGCGGGCGACGAATCATCAGGCTGACGGTATCCATCAAGGGCACAGCCAGGAACCACAACGCGTACACGGGGGCAATAAATGCCTTGTTGCCTTGTGTGCTAGCGATTAATAGCCAGGCGATGATAAAACCTAGCAGGGTACTGCCGGCGTCTCCCAAGTAGACTAGCGCACTCTTTTTCCACAACAGGCGGAAGTTGAACGCGAGGAAGGCTAACAGGGACACAATCAGAATCTGGCTGAAACTCAGCAGCGCGCTCTGACCTGCGCCCAGCGCAGCCACCGAGAGCAATACCAGAGAAATCACGGATAAACCACCGGACAAGCCATCCAGTCCGTCGCTCATGTTGACGGCGTTAATCACACCAACGGTGGCAAAAATGGTGACCGGAATCGCTAATAAACCCAGTTCTACAGGCCCAGAGAAAGCGATGTCACCCAGTGAGGCCAGTTGTACTTTGGCGGTGAACGCCATCACCCAAGCTGCCGTGGCATGCATAGCCATACGCAGCGATACACGAATATCATAAAGATCGTCAAGAACACCTACAAACAACACAAATCCAGACAGCGCCAACAGGATTTTGTAGTCATTCATGATGACGGGAGACAGCATACAGATGGAGAGTGTGCCCAGATAAATCCCCAGCCCGCCAATCATGGGCGTGGGTTTTGCGTGTGTTTTTCGTCCGCCGGGGATATCCAGCAGCCCCACCTTTGCCGCAAAAGGGCGCAGGGCGACTAACGCTACCGCAGTTAACAAAAACGCACTCAAAAGTGTGATGAGCATCATGATTTAACCATCCTTGCCGCAAAACTAATTTTCAATGTAACAACATTGGACTTTCGACTATCTACTACTGCCTAACCGCTATGCGGGTAACGTCCGTGTCGCCCGCACCTCAGTTTTTCTATCAGTTCACGCCGTACAACAACTGAGTGCCAGTAGCTGTAATCAGTTTCACATCCAGCTTGCCGTCACCGTTGGCATCGAGGTACTGGACTGCGTTGCCAAACGCATCTTTGTTTGCAGCATGGAACACACGCTCAGCAGCTGTTGGTGCCAGAACAAAGAAGTTCGGTTTAAACACACCCACCGTCGGTACCGTTACAAAACCGGTATTACGATCCATGCTGGGTGTCAGGCCGAAGGCGCGAACGCTATCGTTGAAGGTGGACGATTCTATGAACGGTACAACATGCTGCAGCGCGCCATTGGCACATCGCACACCAAACGCATAACCCGCACTGTTCAAGGCGCCAGTTGGCTCAATGAAGCTCAGATCACCACACGCGGCCAGATCAATACCGGTCAGGTTGTCGTAGGCAAAGGTTCCGGAGAAGCGCTCACCATTGCCGACTTGCAGCGTGATGCTGGCATTCGGGTTCAAGCGGAATGGGAAGCCTGAACGTTCAACGGCGTTGATGAATTTCACCAGGCTGATTGGCGCTGGTGCAATTTCGATGGCAAAACCGTTGTTCACAATCAGGCCTCGTCCATCTGCACGGAAGCGGATACCGGTTGGAACGGTTGCTGGTACAGATTTCACACCTACAATCGCGCCAGCGTAGGTTTCACCTGGCAGGCTGAGTGTCACCAGACCTGTCACATCGTCTACCTTGATCTGAGCAGCGCCTGACTCCAGCTGGCTGACGCTGGCGATACGGCCATTGGCATCCAGCATGGTCACAGTCAGTGCTTCAAGACCAATTGCACCAAACAAGTTGGTAATCGCTTGGAGTGCACTCACGCCACCAATCTGCACGGTACGTGGGTCGACCGCTGTGCCGGATGCAGCTGCTATGCGATCAACCAGACCTGGGGGCGGGTTAGCGCCAGCGCTGGCTGTCGCTTCCTGATTTTTCTGCACCTGGGTCTTGGAGCTGGTTGGTGGAATCTTCAGCGCAGAATCAATCACCGACTGCAGAGCGTTCGGGTTAGCACTCAAGGCCGAGCGAATTTCATCTTGAGTGAGGTTGCTGCCCAATTCTGACAACACTTGTGCTGCAACATTTGTGGCAATGTCCAGACTGGCTGCGGCTGTTTTGGCAG
>JAUSPW010000156.1 GCA_030652635.1 Pseudohongiella sp.
TGTACAAAAAATGATCCCTCCGTCCCCTACTTTTCCTTCCCTAAAAAGCCCCAAACATACCCGTCAGACTAATTGCCACAAATGGCGAGTGCTTATAACATGCGCCACCTGAGAAGATTTCCCGCAAGCCCATACACTTACAGATAGATTGCCGGGCCGTTTCTATGCTTAAATCCGCTTTACAAAACGTAGCAAAGCGACACCCCGTTCCAATGCAGTTGGTTTAGAGTAAGTAATGATAAAAACTTCAATCAAAACAATCCGTTTGCTTGGCCTGACAGCAGCGGCAAGCCTGCTGGCAGGGTGTATTCTTGTCCCCGGCAGCAACATCGATCCCGGCGCTTTGGGCGCAACCACTAACGACACCAGCTGGTTTGAACGCACCGGCGGCGCGGGTACGTGGTTCCCTGGCTTACGGCGCGAGCCGGCGGAAACGCCAGAACAGCAGCAGGCAACAGAGCAAATTGTCCAGCAAACCGTCGATGTGGTGACCATTACGTCCCAGCTGGTTGCCGATCAGCAACGTCAGGCGCAGATTAACCAGATTGTGCCTGCGGCCATGCCCGCCAGCCTGCAGCAGGAAATCGCCAGCTACGAGTATCACGTCGACAAGGGTGACATGCTCAGCATCACCGTGTACGACCACCCCGAACTCACCAACCCCAGCGGCAGCAACAACAACAACCCGGAAAACTCAGGCATCACCGTTGAAAACGACGGCACTATTTATTACCCCTACATCGGCAAAGTGCAGATCGCCGGCATGACCGTCGACGAGATTCGCGAAGCCATCGCCCGCCCGCTGGCTCAGTTCATTACCGATCCACAAGTCTCAGTACGAGTGCAACGCTTCAGCGCCAAACGCGCCTATGTGACCGGCCAAGTCGGCCAACCCGGCCCGCAGCCCATCACCAATATTCCGATGACCGTGCTGGACGCCATTGCCCGCGCCGGCGGCCTGAGCGACAACGCCAACTGGCACGAAGTTATGCTCTCTCGTAACGGCTCCGAAACCATTCTGTCCGTGTACGAAATGCTCAACAACGGCCGCCTCGGCCAGAACATGCTGCTGCAACACGGCGACGTGCTGCACGTCCCGGTCGCCGGCCAACAACAGGTGTTTGTGCTCGGGGAACTCAACCGCGTCAACACACTGTCCATGGGCAATATCCGCATGTCGCTGACCGAGGCACTAACAAGATCGGGCGGCCTCAACCAGGTCACCTCCAACGCCGAAGGCATTTTTGTGATTCGCCCCAACGCGCCGGAAAATGCCAAACTGGCCACCATTTATCAGCTCGACGTCAAAAACGCCATCGGCTTTGCGGTCGGCGCGCAATTTATGTTGCAGCCCTCCGACATTGTGTACGTGACCACCGCACCGGTGACACGCTGGAACCGCGTGATCAGCCAGATCATCCCCAGTCTGAACGCGCTGATAACCGCCGACAGGGTCGGCACACTGTGACAGGCAACAGCCCCTACCAGCACATCCTGGTGGTGTGCCTCGGCAATATCTGCCGCAGCCCGGTCGCGGAAGCCATGTTAAAAAGAGCCTTGCCCCAACGCCAGATCAAGTCCGCCGGCCTGACCGCGATGGTCGGGCAGGGCGCCGACCCCAGTGCGTCCGAGTTTGCACACGCCGATGGCCTGGATCTAAGCGGCCACGTCGCACAACAACTCAGCAGTGAATTAATCCA
>JAUSPW010000166.1 GCA_030652635.1 Pseudohongiella sp.
CCGGGTGACAACTGGATGATTCATGTCGCCGTTGAGCAGTGCAAAGAAGGTGACATATTGGTCGTCACACCAACCAGCCCTTGTGACGATGGATACTTCGGGGATCTGCTGGCGACATCCCTGCAAGTTCGAGGTGTACGCGCTCTCATTATCGATGCAGGCGTCCGAGACATCGCCACACTTGAAGAGATGAACTTTCCCGTTTGGTCGAAGACGGTTTACGCTCAAGGTACAGTCAAAGCAACCTTGGCCAATGTCAACGTGCCCGTGGTATGTGCTGGCGCATTGATCTACCCGGGTGATCTGATTGTAGCGGATCGGGATGGCGTTGTTGTGGTACCTCGTCTGCATGCAGAAGAAACACTCAGGAAATCTCAGGAGCGCGAATCAAGAGAATTACTAACCCGGGCAAGACTTGCCGCCGGTGAACTGGGATTGGACATCTACAATATGAGGAATCTGCTGGCTGAAAAAGGCCTTAAATACGTGACAAAAAACAAAGAAGAATAAAACAGGAAAAAGTCAGACAATGCAAACTGAAATTCCTTGTATGTTAATGCGTGGCGGCACATCAAAAGGCCTCTACTTTCTTGCCTCGGACTTACCTGAAGACATCGACAAAATCCATGATGTCTTGCTAGCGGCGATGGGCTCTCCTGATGAACGACAGATCGATGGTGTTGGCGGCGCACACCCTCTCACCAGCAAAGTTGCAATAGTCAGCAAGTCTACGTCTGACGATGCCGACGTTGACTACTTGTTTATGCAGGTCTCTGTCGATAAAGCAGAAGTAAGTTCATCGCAGAACTGCGGCAATCTTTTGGCTGGAGTTGGCGCATTTGCAATAGAAACAGGCCTGGTGGATGCCGGTGACGGATCCACGGATGTTCGCATTCGCATGCTGAATACTGGCAGCGTTACCACCTCAAATGTTATTACTCAATCTGGCAAAGTCGTCTATGAAGGTGAGGCGAGAATTGACGGCGTACCGGGCACTGCAGCGCCTGTTAACCTCTACTTTCAAGATATCGCAGGATCATCTTGCGGAGCACTTTTACCAACAGGAAACCCTGTTGATCTGATAAACGGATACCGTGCCAGCTGCATTGATAACGGCATGCCCGTTGTTATTCTTGATGCCAGAGAGTTTGGCAAAACTGGTTATGAAACACCTGATGAACTTGAATCTGATTCAACTCTCAAAAACCTG
>JAUSPW010000182.1 GCA_030652635.1 Pseudohongiella sp.
AGCGCGCCAGCATTTTGGCTTCGATCAGAAAGCTGTTTAAGCCCGCGTCAAAATCGTCTTGTGCGGAGGAAGAATTGGAACGCACACTCTGACCGCTCACCCGGGTGGCAAGGTCGGCAGGCAAATACTCTTTGATCGCCCGTGCCTGATCCAGATTGTGATCGAAGCACAGGTAGGTAATCCCAAAGCCGCCGGCGCCCAATACGCGGACGAGTTCATATTCATGAAGCCGATATCCTTCCGGCAAGGCATGTATATGTTCAGCCATCATGGTTCCTTAATTGAATGAAACGTTGCCTTCATTGTCGACAGTAAACGCTGTTATCAAGCGTCTATCGCCATCCCCGCTCAGCGTCAAATTGGGTAATGGCATGCGCCCGTTTTGAAACAGCAGTGAGCCGCGCACGGATACCGATCCACCTGAACTGTTTGAATACAGATTGGCATCAATTTCGTAGCGACCAGGCATGGCGCTGGGAGACAGCCAGATTTCATTGCCCGGGCCATTCACAGTGTCTTCTTCCAGGGCTGCATCAGAGCCAGGGAATGTGCGTGCCTGGAAGTAATACTCCGAACCTGCCGGGTCGGTCACATGCAAGTCTACGTCGTCGTCAGAACTCCAGCTGATCACCACCAGTACAAAGGTTTGCTGCAATGCTGCGCGGCAACTTTGCAGGTTTTCACTGGTCGCGTTCAATTGTTGTGTCGCCTGGTCCAGCGACACCTGACATTGAGACAGCGACTCCTGCAGGCTGCTTGAAGCGCTTTGGGCAGACTGCGCCTGAGCTTCAGCGTCTGCCAATTGTGCTTGCAGGGCGGCCATGGCCTGTGCCTGAGCCTCGGCCATTTGCTGCATCTGCTGCTCGAGGTCTGCACGGACATCACGGATGCGTTCGGGTGAATCACCGGTGTTCGGGAAAAAAGGAAACAGCACCAGTGTGATCAAAATAAATGCACCCATCGCAGACGCGAACAGGTCCAACGCCGACATGCTGAAAATGTTCAGTTCTTTACTTCGTTTTCTCATTCGCCATCCCCGCTTGAGAAAATCCCAAAATTGTCAGGCTGTTCATGACAGGCTCAACAGATAAACCAGCGCTGCAATCGCTGACAGCACCAGTGCAATCACACCAAGATGTTTTAGTCCGAATCCGGGAGAACTCTTTACCACTTGCAGTTGCGGTCTCTCGGTGGCGGACGTGGGGGCCTTAATATCACTCTGCAACGCGCTGTCTGATGGGCGGAAGTTGCTTACCGCCGGTCGATAAACCATCACCGTCACATTGTCCTGTCCAGGTTTCTGTTTGGCTTCGACGGCCTGGATCAATGCGTCACTGATCTGCGTCGCTGATTCAAGGCAGTGTTTGGCCACGATTGCCTGAATCTCTGCATCCGTCAGTGTCTGCAGTCCGTCACTGCCCAGCACCAACAGATCGCCGGGCAAGCAGGCCATGGGTTCTGCAGGCAGATCAATCAGTTCTATTTCATTACCCATCAACGCTGATAGCAGCGAGTTGCGCTTAGGGTCAGTGGCAGCTTCCTCGGCGCTGATCCGTCCCGTGTCCACCATCTGCTGTAGCAGTGGGGCCATAGAATGATCAGCGTTGAGCTGCGCAAGATGTCCGTTTCGAAACAGCCAAAGTGGCGAGTCGCCCACACTGACCCAGTTCATGCGTTCCTGTTGAATAACCACACCCACCAGCGTGGTGCCCATGCCGGCCAACGCGGGCTCTTTGTCGATCGCATCAGTCAGGCACTGATTGGCGTGATGCAGTGCCTGCGCAAGTCGTTGTTCTGTTGACTGCTCCGAATGCTGATAGGCATCAATAAATGCCTCGGCCGCAATTGCACTGGCGCGGGCGCCGTTCGCATGCCCGCCCATACCATCGGCGACCGTCAGCAAAGTATGCTCTGGTCCACTGTCATCCTGGCGCGCATCCAGAAAGCCATAGTCATCTTCCTGATAGTCCCGGGCGCCCTGGGATTGTCTTGCGCAGAACCTATATTCTGCAGACTGTCCGGCAAGCATCGCCGTCACACTCCTGTGTCTTTTGATGAATCGATTTCGGTCAAAATCGTTTGCCAGTCAAAATCATGTCCGCACAATGGCGTGAAATGCAGTGTTGTTTCGCCGATCTGAATACGATCACCGGCACCGAGTACGGTCGGAATCAGGACCAACTGTTCATTCAGATAAGTCAGGTTGGGTCCTCCGCCGGATTGCAAATAAAACGTCTTGCCGCGCGGGTCGTAAGTGACAACCGCATGTCTCTGACGCGAGATCTGCTTATCGCCAAAATTGAGTGACACTCTCTCCGATACCGCTCTGCCGAGAGAGTTGGCACCGTAACCTAAGGCCAGACTGGTGCCGGCGCCAGGACCTTTGATGATGCTGAGCCAGCCTGTGGTGCGCGTCGACACATGATTGCTGGTATTAATCTCTGGAACAATGCCGCCCGCCATCACTGTTCTGTCATCGGGCAAGCTATCTGTTGCCGGGGAGTGTCTGGCGTTTGCTGGCGCGGCTGGTGCGACATCACTGCCGCGGACGTTGCGGGTGTCGTCGTCATCCTGCAGCGTTCGCGCAGAGTTTAATCGCACGCCTGCCATACGCGTTGCATCGTCGGCTTCGGTGTCCGGTTTAACGGGCTTGGCAGCAGCGTCAGTACTCCTGACTTTTTGCGTGCGCTCTTCGATGATCTTGCCGTCAGGGCCTCGATATATCGGCACGGTTTTGCCTCTTATTTTTCGTACAAGCGGTTGATCAAGTTGTCCAGACAGTACTGTCCGGTCAGGTTGAGTGACATTTCCTCGCGCCCCTGTGCAATATGCAGGGCAAACATCTGGAAAGCCGACTGTATCAGTGCCAGTAACGTTGTATAAAACGCCACCCCAAGTCGTCCGGAGATCTCGGCCAACAATGTCGGGTCCTGCGGATCTTCGACCCCAGCTGCGTAGTCAAGCGCAAATGCAATGCCCACAACAGTGCCGATGAAACCGAGCGTCGGGATCAGCCATACCAGGTAACGCAACATGTTGTACTTTAAATCGACCTCGTGCTGGTAAAGCTCGAGCGAGGAATTAAAAAGCGAATTGGCCTGATCTACCGAGCGAGACGCCTGAAATTGCAAAATGCAGCGGCGAACCAGGCGTTGCAGAAAGAATTGCTGCTTCTCATCGCTTTCACAGACTTTGACGTAAATTGGACCCAGATCCTGCGCCCGCAGCATCAAAGATTCGTCTTCAGGCAACAGCTTGCGCTTGATTTGCGCTATCTCGCGAGAGGCATCTGCAAAACGAATCCACAGCTCGCCGCAGCCAACAAAAAACATGACCCACATCAGATTCTGAATAGTGAACGGGTACATAAAGCTATCGGTGTGCCTGTCCAGTACAAAGGCGCCGAGCATGGAGTCGGGATCGCTCAGCAGAAAACTCATGCTGGCGATAAAAATGATGGCAACCACGACGCTGATACCTGCAGCGATCAGTCGCGTAGATGATGAGGAATCCAAATTGCCTGCAGCCATGTGCGTCAGTCTCCTATTATTTCGCCAGTGATCCGGTCTCGTTTGACAGGGCCTTCGGGCAGTTCATCTTTAGCGTTCCATTCGGCGCCGCTGCCTGGTTTTTTTCCCGCCGCAGATCCGGAACTGCTGTTGTAATTATTAATTTGTATGGCGAGTTCCTGGACAGTCATCAACAACTCTCCCAGCCTGATCTGATCAGTCTTTTCAACGTAAGCCTGACGTACGGCGATCCACTCGTTGTTGCGCAGCACAGCGGTGCCGCCTGAGCTGTTCATGTCGGTCAGATAATAGCGGCCATCGGCGGTCACAACCACTTCAAGGTGTTGGCGGGAAACCGTCTGATCTTCCAACACAATTTCACAGTCTTTATTGCGTCCGACAACATACAAAGTGTGTTTACCCATACCAGGCACCAATTGAACGCGTGTTGTTTAAGTCAAATTTAGTCTTTGAATCTGAAATGAAAGGCAGGCAATAACATGAAATAGCTGAACGGCACGGAATGCAGATGGGGGACGGCATGAACAGGATCGCTGCCAAAATGATTCCGCTTCGTAGTTTATTGTGACTTGCTAAACAAACGATAACGGATGCTTATCTCAGGCGTCAATAGGCGTAATCACTTGTTTTTTAAAGGTAAAATTCGCTTTGATGCGTGGGTTTTGTCAATCCCCCAAACGAGGGGTGATTTTATTAAGATTCATCATCTATTGGCCGCGCAGCACTGGGCACACGCGCATCGGTAGTGCTAAGCTCAGGGCAGTCAGTTCACCCTGAAAAGCAATCATTATTAACAATAATCCCTGAGGATTTCGCCATGAATACCACGTTCAAATCGCTATTTGCCGCTGGTCTGTTTACCCTGTCCTCCAGTATGACCTTTGCTGCAGGCCCCGCCGCAACCATTGATCAGTTGCAGTGGATGACCGGCAACTATGCGGGTGCGCTAGGCCCGAATACCCTGGAAGAAAACTGGATCGCTGCCGAGGCGGGTTCTATCGCAGCCATGGTGCGCATGACCGGCCCAACCGGGACCAGCATGTTTGAAATGATTACCATCGAGGATGTTGACGGTTCGTTGGTTTTGCACCTGCAACAGTTTGATCCTGGTTTTAAACCCAGAACACCAGAACCCTTGAAAATGGAATTGGCGATGATCATGGGTAACCATGTACATTTTAATAATGTTGGTGACTCCGGCATGAAGTCCCTGGGTTACACTCTGAGCGGCGATACCTTCACCATCCATATTGAGCAGCCTACTGGTCAGAAAATGGATCTGGTGCTGACCAAGCGCAGTCTGTGGAATTAAAGCAATGAGCCAGTTCACCGGCAAAACTGTGGTGGTCAGCGGCGGCGCTGAGGGCATCGGGCTCAGCATCGCTCGTGCGCTTGGCAAACAGGGTATGAATGTGGTGCTGGGGGACATTGATCCCGTTCAGCTCGACATCGCGCTGACGCAACTTAAAGCCGACGGTGTGCGCGCGATTGGTGTGGCCATGGATGTCACCAATATCAGTCTGTGGAAGCATCTGGCCGAGCAGGCGGTCAAGCAGTTTGGCAAAATTCATATGCTGGTGAACAACGCTGGTGTGGGTGGTGGCACCGGCAGCATTGAGCAAACGGATAATCTGGACTGGCGCTGGGTGCTCGATGTGAATTTGATGGGTGTATTGTACGGCACACAGACCATGGTTCCGCTGATCAAAAAGCACGGCGAAGGCGGCTGGTTGATTAACGTGGCATCCATGGCAGGCATGGTGGGCGTGCCTTATGCGGGCGCTTATACGGCGACCAAAACAGCTGTGGTGGGTATGTCAGAAAGTTGGTACGCAGAGTTAAAACCGCACAACATCAAGGTGTCGGTGTTATGTCCGGCTTTTGTGAAAACCCGCATCAATCTGTCAGAGCGTAATCGGCAGCCGGATTATGTGCATGAGGATCAAGAGCGCGAAATTGACAGCTTCAGAAGCGAAGCGCTGGCTGCACACATGCAAAATGTCATTAACAACGGACTGGCTGTAGACATTGTTGGCGAGCGTGTTGTGGAAGCGCTGAATGTTGGCGAACTGTATATTTTTACCCACCCCAACTACCGTCCCGTGGTGCAGCAGCGCTACAAAGCTATTGATGAAGCTTTTGAGCGTGCGGCCGCCAGCCCGCTGCTGGCGCATGTTTTAAACGAAGACATTGTTGGTT
>JAUSPW010000195.1 GCA_030652635.1 Pseudohongiella sp.
GATGATTTTGGCAGACGACAGACTTTTAACACGGCCATCGCGGCAGTGATGGAATTGGTCAATGCGGTCACCAAATTCCAGGAAGAACAGGATATCAACAGCGATACCGACGTGGCCCGCATCAATCTGAGTGTTGTCCACGAAGCGCTCGAGATCATTCTGCTGGCACTGTCCCCGATCGTGCCGCATTTTTGTCATGCCTTGTGGAAACATCTGGGACATGCTGACGCGATCATCAACTGCCCTTGGCCTGTTGCCGACAACACTGCACTGATTCAGGACGAGGTCCAGATGGTCATTCAGGTGAACGGCAAATTGCGTAGCAAACTTACCGTACCCAAAGATTGTGACCAATCCATCATTGAAAGGCTTGCATTGGCCGACCCCCATGTATGCAAGTTCACTGAAGGACTGACCGTCAGAAAAATTATTGTGGTTCCCGAGAAGCTGATCAATATCGTGGTGGCCTGATGCGGATTTTACGCGCGGGCTTGCTGCTGTTTTTAGTTGTCAGTCTTCTCAGCGGCTGTGGTTTCACCCTGCGGGGATCAGAACAGGCCGCCATGCCAATCGAAGAACTCGCCATTTCCTATCCTGGCGGCCGATACCCATTGGCGGAAATACTCAGGGATGCACTGATCGCCAATGGCGTATCAGTGCCTTCTGTTGCCGGAGACGCGCTTGAACTCAGACTCTCACCAGAAAGACTCGAGCGTCGGGCGCTGACACTCAATAATCGAGGCGGCGCAGGACAATATGCTCTGACGCTGCAAATCGATGCCAGTGTGTATTTATCCGGTCAGCTGCTTGATGGCCCTGAGACGGTTGAAGTCACCGGTAGCTTCTACGAGGACACCGCTAACATCAGTGGCAGTAACAACGGCGTGGAACAAACCCTAAACGACATGCGCCAGGACATGGCTGATTTTATTATCCGTCGACTACGTGAAATAACTTTATGAAGGTTTACGCCAATCAACTGCGATCAGCGTTGGGCAGAAAATTGCCGCTGGCATGTTGGCTGAGCGGGGATGAACCTTTACAGATGCGCGATTGCACAGACCTTGTGCGTGAAGTATGTAAAAAACAAGGCTTTAGCGAGCGCGAACGTTATGACGTTGACGCCCAGTTTGACTGGGGAAACTTGATCGCTGCTGGCAATAGCCTGTCACTGTTTTCTGACAGAAAACTGATTGAACTGAATCTCAAAAGCAGCAAGCTGGACGAATCGGCAAAAAAGGCTTTGGCTGAGTATCTGCAAAATGCAAGTCCAGACAATCTATTGTTACTGACCAGCCCCAGAATTGAACCTGCAACAGTAAAAACCCAGTGGTTTACCAAATTGGAAAGCCAACTCTTGCTTGTTCAGATGTATCCATTGGACGCAGACAAACTGCCAGCGTGGATTAGCAGCCGATTGGCTGATCTAGCAATCACCGCGGATGAGGATGCTATTCAACTACTGGCAGACCGCATCGAAGGGAATATGCTGGCGGCTGATCAAGAAATCATAAAACTGCAGTTACTGTTCGGCAGTGGAACACATCTGAGCATCGAGCATATTGCTCGAACGGTGGCCGACAATGCCCGATTTAATATATTTGGATTAATAGATGCTTGTCTGGCAGGTGAAAGTGCCCGAGTGGTCAGAACCCTACAGAGACTACAGCAGGAAGGACAGGAGCTGCTGCCTCTTAATGCCATGATCTGCAAAGAGTTAAGACAATTATCCAGCATGCTGGGTGATATTACCCTGGGTCAGCGTATCGATGACGTGATGCAACGTCACCACGTCTGGAAAAATAAACAAGCTATGGTTCGTCATGCATTGCGACGCCTGACATCAGCGCAAATCGACATCTTGATGATACAGGCACGGCAAGTAGATCTAGCAATCAAAGGCATGCAATCACTGCCACCATGGATGTTGATGGAACAGTTGTGTCTTGGCTTTAGTGGCCTGAGATTGCCAGCTAAACTTTAGATACCCATCCGGCCAAGCACTGCAATCAACTCTCTCAGTATTCGCTCGGCCACCGGATGTGTCGCCGCGAAACGCGCCTCGAGTGCAATGGCATCTTCAAGTTCAGATGCTACGGGCTCAGAACGCTCAATCAGCTGCTCCATATCTTTTTCCAGTTTCCTGGCCAGATCCAATGTTTCCTGATCAAGGTTCTCTGCTGCAGCCAGCTCCTGATTCAGCTCATTAAGTAAAAACCTTACTCTATCCTGACCCACTTCATTTCTCCTGACAAAAACGACAGCACTGCATTGGCATGTGCGTACATCAATCGTTGGTTTACGCACCACAATAGCACAGCAAGCGTCAGTATGTCGTCACTGTCAATTTATTGACGCATACAAACGCCCGTCAGGAACGCCCCCAATCTGACTCACAGATTGGGGCTGACAAACAGTTCGATCAACTGGCTTTGCTCAGCATCCGCGTATATTCGCGCTGCTTGAGGCGGCGATGAAAACGACGCTCGCGGCTTTTGTATTCAAGCCAATAACGCGGCAGATTCATCAATAATGCCCAGCGCGTGGTGTAACTGACACGGATAGTCGAATGGCTCTTTTCCCCCGACATCAGCATCGGTTCGCCCTCATAGATGTCAGTAGCACCCGTCATTGCGTGCACGTGGCGTATGTTTATATTGCGCTGATTGGCCATCAGCAACACAAACTGCTTCCTGCATTTAAACGCATCCAGAATCAATTTGACCCAGACACTGAATTGCTCGGACGCAGTCTTCAACGACGCGCTCATCCAGACGCCATTGATTTCCATCATATCGTAACTATCGTTCTTGAAAAAGTCGTGCTCTCTCTTTACTTGATCTGGCACAAACATCAGGCTTCGGAAGTCGGGTTTTGTGACAAGCATATACCCCGCCACCATCTCCTCACCTTTGAAACCGGCAACGAAGGAACTACGCTGGGCATAATCATAAGGGAGCTTCACACCAACATAACTTTCGAATCGACCGAGAAAAAATTCTACTTCGCTATCAGTTTTAAGAGTTCTGAATTTTATCGCTTCCATCTTATAATCCTCGGTAGGAACATACCTACATTTTTTTGGTAGAGTTGATACTTTTCCGACTGTGAAGAACCCAGAATAACGCGCTCTTCCTTTCTAGCTGATACCACATAAAAAAAAGTGAGATATAAAGCTGAAACCCACATAAAAGCCGAGTTAAACAGTACTGTACTGGCCCACCAGGCAAGCAGATAAGAAACATAAAACGGATGCCTGAATAAGCCAAAGGGTCCGGTTGTCACAATATCTCCGACCTGTTTGCTGAATGCAAAATCCAAAGACTTTGCCGTCACAATTGCCGACCAGAATATCACCAGAGAAATCATATACAAGACAGCAACAACATAAGAAAATGGTTTTGTGACATCCATCACATATAAAAACCCATAAACCGTAAAGATCATTTGAACTGCGACCGCAACATCATAGGAGTACGCCAACAACCTTGGCGTCCCACCGGCAAGGCTAAAGAAAAAAAACCGCCCCCAGATAAGGCTGATAACAATCATTAGGTACAAAAACAACGCGATCGTCATAACCATTATTTTCCCAAACCCCTGTCGGAATTACATGTCAAAACAAAAACCTGTTTATACACACCCGACAGCAGATCTGCAATTGCCGCGCGCAGGCAAATCTGTATAATCGGAGCCCCAAACAAGGGGATGCTCTAGTGCCACCAGCGCATCCCTCCAGACCTGCCGGCAGGAGCGCCTTAGATGGTCAACCCACAACAACAGAAGTCATATGAATTCAGATAACTACTCGGCATACTGCAAAGAACATGCCGACGAGTTCAGGGATGAACTCCGGGACGACGCTTCGCGTGCCCTGCGCAACTGGCCAGGCAGAACAGCAGCCTTCTTGCTGATTGTATCGTCCTTCATTTCATGGCTGAGCATGAGTCAATCCGGGAACCCGGATGCCAATAAGGTGCTATTCACTTACGCACTTCCCGTGGCCATTGCATTTGGCTACCCGCTGGCGTCGTTACTGTTTGCCAGGCTGGATAAGTATTCTCGCAGTGTTCTTGATGTGTTTTTGCTGAGTATTCTGTTTGGCTTTTGTCTGACGCTGCACTTTGTATTCAAACCGATTGAGGCGGGTGTCGACCCTTCAGATCTTTACATTGCCCTGTCCGGACAGATCAACTTTGTGATTCTGATGACGACTGCATTTTCTTATCACACCAGTTTTGGCATTACCCTGCTCCGCAACAGTGTCTATACCCTGCTGACCGCTGTACTGATTTACCTGATAGATCCCGCCTATCTGGCAATCAACGCCATTCAAGTCGTACAGGGCTTTTTGGGTGGCATCATCGTAAGCTGGTTGTTTTTTGCTCGTATCCAGACCAGGTTCTATTACAAATCAATTGATGCCGATACGCGGCAACACTTGTACAAGCAGTTGTCCAAACTGGTGTATCCACACCAATTGGCAAGAATCAAAGCAGGCGACCAACTTGAAGACACCATGCCGGTGGCCCAGGCGCAGGCCATCGTGAACGTGTTTGACGTGCAAGGATCAAGCAATATCAAACACGAAAAAACTCAGGCATTTTTCCTGGAGATTTTCAGAGCCTTTTCGCAGATATGCATGATGGGTTATGAACACAACCCTCTTAAATCGCGGGCGTTTCGACTTAAGGAGACTGGTGATGGCTTTATCAGCGCGATTGGTTACCCGTTTCTGACCGACAGGGTAGATGCACTGGCAGATCACGCCGTTGAGACCGCATTGTTGATGTTCCGCGCATTCAACTCCGAGGTGGACCGCTTTGGGTACTCCAGCCCCATCAAGGCTGCGATGGGGCTGGCCTACAACTCGGTTCAAGGCACGTTCCAGAGCAGCGGCATCAGGGCTTACGACCTGTTTGGAGATGCCCTGATCCAGGCCTACCGTTATGAAGAACTGCGTAAAACACCGGTGATCTCTAACATAATCAAAGAGCACGCCCTGACCATGGGGCTTAAACACTACAATATTCTGATCGTGCAAGAGGTGATCTACAACTCTCTGTGTGAGCGCTATAAGCAATTATTTCGGGCTATCGATCTCAAGGAGATCGATTTCCACATGCCGCAGGATCCAGATGCGCATTTCGTTTTTTACCATGTACTGGAGTGACAAAGCACCTGCAGCTGACTGGGTGAAACCAGCGGACTGCTGCGTTATAATCGCGCCCGCAGTAAACCTATCAAACCGACGAACAGCGCAGGATCAGACATGACACTAGCAGACGCATCTACTCAGCAATCGGGCCATACTGTCGAGAAAATCGGCGGCACCTCTATGAGTCAGTTTGATGCCGTGCGAAAAAACATCTTTATGAATCCAGCGCTGAACGGCCACTTCTATCAGCGTGTATTTGTGGTATCTGCTTACTCCGGCATTACCAACATGCTGCTTGAGCATAAAAAAACCGGTCAGCCAGGCATTTACGCGCTGTTCTCTGACGCGGAAGAACAGCAAAGCTGGCGTGACGCTTTTGAAACTTTGCGAGCGCGCATACTGGAAATCAACAAGGATCTGTTTGAGCAACACGGTGAACAGGAAGTTGTGCAGGCTAATCAATTTATCGAGAATCGGCTCAATGATGCCAGTAAAGTACTCGAAGATGTTGCCAGCCTTTGCCAGCATGGACATTTTGCGCTGACAGATTACCTGCAGACGGTACGGGAAATGTTGGCCAGCCTGGGCGAAATACACAGTGCCTGGAACACTGCCAGACTTCTGCAACTCTATGGGTTAAATGCCTGTTTTGTTGACCTTTCAGGGTGGGCAAATACCAAACACGTATCACTGGATGAAAATATCCAACGTGCATTTGAAGGGCTGGATCTGCAAAAGCAACTGCCGATCGCAACGGGCTACAGCCACTGCGAAGGCGGTTTGATGGCCATATTTGATCGCGGTTATAGCGAAATGATCTTCAGCCGGATTGCTGTGTTAACGGGCGCCCGCGAAGCCATTATTCACAAAGAGTTCCACCTCAGCAGTGCGGACCCAGGCATTGTTGGGGCCAACAAAGCAGTACCTATTGGCCGTACCAACTACGATGTTGCTGACCAATTGGCCAATCTCGGTATGGAAGCAATCCATCCGCGGGCCGCCAAGGGATTGCGCCAGAACAATATACATTTACGCGTCAAAAACACCTTTGAGCCCGACCACAGTGGCACACTGATAACACGTGACTATGTCAGTGATTCACCCTGTGTTGAGATTGTTGCCGGTCGCTTGGGCGTTTATGCAATCGAATTGTTTGATCAGGACATGGTAGGGGATCTCTCTCACTATGAAGAAAAATTCCTTGGCCAGATCATGCGCTTCAAGGCGCAGGTCATTAATAAAGACCTGAATGCCAATACCATTACTCATTACTTGTCAGCCAATCTGAAAACTGTCAAACGCATTCAAGCGGCAATGGCCGAGCTGTTTCCAGATGCTGAGATCAATGTCCGCAAGGTATGTATTGTGTCAGCGATTGGCAGTGATCTGAAAATCCCTGGCATGCTGGCTCGCACTGCAAAAGCCTTGGCAGACGCAGGGGTCGACATTCTGGGGGTACATCAATGTATGCGGCAGGTTGACATGCAATTTGTACTTGATGAAGAAGACTACAATACTGCGGTAAAAGCCATGCACTCCCAGTTGGTTGAGATCTATAACCATGGCCGCGCGATCAAGTTGGCCTGAATCTGATGAGCATCAATCTGGGTCAAGTTCGTAGTGATACACCCGCTTGCAAAGACCTGATCCATTTTAATAATGCCGGGGCTGCCTTGCAGCCCCGTGATGTGACAGATGCTGTGCTCCATCACTTGCTGCTTGAACAACGCATAGGTGGATATGAAGCCGCTGAACACAACGCAAAGTTGTCAGAAGACTTCTATCATTGCTTTGGCAGATTACTCAACTGTGCTCCACGCGAAGTAGCGTTTGCAGAAAACTGCACGCGCGCCTGGACACAGCTATTGCTGTCTGTACCCTTTGAGGCTGGCGACCGGATTATCACCGGCCAATCAGAATATGCGAGCAACTATCTTAGCCTGCTGCACCTTGCCAAACATAAAGGGGTCAAAATCGAGGTAATCCCTAACAACGTTGCTGGCGTGATTTGTCTGGAAACCCTGGAAAGCAAACTGGACAACAATGTTCGCCTGATCGCGCTAACGCACGTCGCCAGCCAGAGTGGTGTCATTCAGCCTGCGGCGGAGCTTGGCAAACTCGCCCGTAAACACCACATCCTCTATCTACTCGATGCCTGTCAATCAGCGGGTCAGCTGCACCTTGATGTGAATGAACTTGGCTGTGACATGCTGACAGGTACTGGCCGAAAGTACCTGCGCGGGCCACGTGGCACAGGTTTTATGTATGTACGACACAGCATCCTCAACTACCTGCAACCACAGAGCATTGATCTGCAGTCAGCCAGTTGGTTGTCACGCGATCATTATTTGCTCAAAGATGACGCGCGTCGTTTTGAAGTGTGGGAACACTACGTCGCGGGCAAAATTGGTTTGGCAGTAGCTGCAGATTATGCGCTACGCATTGGCCTTGCTGAGATTGAATCCACAGTTCAAGCCCTGGCAGCAACCTTGCGCGATGCCATCAGTCAATTGCCGGGGCTTACCGTGCACGAGCATGGGGACAAACTCAGTGGTATTGTGACGTTCAGCAGCGAACGCCATTCAGCCACTGATATTCAAACCCAGCTGCGCAAGCACAGGATAAACACCTCTGTTATCCGATGCCAGAACACACAACTGGATTTTCCTGAACGACAACTGGGGGATGTCAACAGAGCCTCCGTGCATTACTACAACACGGAAGCCGAGATTGTGGCTTTTTGCGCAGCGTTATCGAGTTTCTGACTCAGAAAATCATCTGAATATAAACTGCCAGAATGATCAATGGGCATACAAACTTGATGTACCACGGCCAGATACGCCAGAAAAGACCAGACTCCGCCTCTGCGTGGCCCTGTTTGATTTCAGCCAACAGCGCGTTACGATTCCAGACCCAGCCAGCAAATACCGCAAAAAAGAATCCCAACAACGGCTGACTGAACTCCGTGGTCAAACGCACCACCCAATCAAACAACAAACCGAAGTTCCATACAATGATCAGGCTGACAGTGGCCGTTGCGGCACCCAGCAGCACACCTGCCTTTCGTCTGGAAACCCCGCGATCCTCTACAAAATACGACACTGGCACTTCCAGCATTGAAATTGATGAGGTCAAAGAGGCAATGCTCATCAAGGTGAAAAATGCGACTGCCACCAGAATGCCTGCATCACCCATTTGATCAAACAACGCCGGCAATACCGAAATAATCAAGGCGGGGCCTGCAATCAAGCCGCCCTGTGCATCATAGATCTCGATGCCGTTCAGTTGTGCAACCGTCATTGCTGGCAAAATCAGCAAGCCTGCGAGCACCGCTACCGAGATATCCATCAAGGTAACCATGCCACCAATAGCAGGCAGATTTTCCTTTTTACTGACATAGGAGCCATATATCAGCATGGTTCCTACGCCCAGAGACAGCGAAAAGAATGCTTGGCCCATGGCACTTAATATCAACTCAGGATCAGCAACCCGACTGAAATCCGGTACCAGATACATTCGCAACCCGTCCATGGCACCATCAAGGGTCAACACATAAATGATTAACGCAATCAATATCAGGTACAAAGACGGCATCAATCGCGAGGACCATTTCTCAATACCATTACGCACTCCCGCCACCACGATATAGATTGTGAGTACGTAAAAAATCAACGTAAACAAGGCATCGCGAACTGTACCGGATTGCGTCAGCCAGTTTGAAGCCGTCTCCAGACGAGCAATGTCGGCGATAGAGGCAGTCATAAACGCCAGCATCCAGCCGCTGACAATGGCATAAAAACTCAATATCAGCGTTACCGTTACCATGCCAGCAAAACCAACACCGGCGCCTATGCGTGCAGTCCCTGGTGTAGACGCCAATCCACTGAGCGCGGTAACCGCATTCGCTTTGGCGTGACGACCAATGATCAGCTCAGCCATCAACGCCGGATAAGCCAACACAAACGCCAGAATCAGGTAGGTAAACAGGAACGCAGCGCCACCGTTACTGGCCGCATTGGTTGGGAAACCCCAGATATTGCCGAGACCTACAGCAGAGCCAGTGGCCGCCATGAGAAAACCAAATCTTGAACTGAACTCTCCGCGCGCTGTACTCATGCCTGTCATGCTCCTGCCGGTCAGGATTTTTATTATGTGACGCGAAGTATTTTTTGCTTCTTCGACGTCTTACTCGTAGGATTCAATCACAAATCGTAGGTTAACCGCATCAACCAGACGCATGACCACATTGCTGACCTGACTGACCTGTCCATTTTGATTGAGTTCAACCTGAGGTATACGCAGACGCTGATCACTTTCTGAGTAAGACGCCATGCCAGCGGGGGTAATTGCCAAGGGAATGATGCTGCGCGGGTCAACCTGAAACACGATTTGCGCGCCGTCTTCAACGATTTGCATCACCAACCCAACGTTGCCAAGTGTTTCACCACCGTTGACATAGGTATTCAGCAAGCCCGTGCCGTAGTCAAACACATGCATGCTCTCGCTGAAGCGTTGTACACGGTAGACATTCATCAACACCAGATTTTTCTCAACAGGCCCGGTAGCCGTTGCGCCATAATCACGCACCGGCATGTCAGTCACAGAGTCGCTGACAAAGGTCAAAGGCAGGTCGTTGATAGCATCAGCAACACTGATGCCATTGCCGAGCACTCTGGCGAACACCGTAAATCCGCCGTTCTGCGCGTCCAGGTTTGCAGAGTTATCCGCCAGATTGATAAACCATTGGTTGGTTGCACTGTTCACAAAACCATCCATTTTTGCCATGGCCACTGTACCACGCAGGTTGGAGACGCCGGGTTCGTTAACAACTGTAGGGCCAACTGGCACAAATGCAGGACCGCAATTGCCAACAATCAAACTGACACAATCACCAAGCCAGCGGAACTGTCCACCCTGGATCACAAAATCTGTCACCGATCGATGAACAACCACGCGGCTGAAGTCACCGCGATCAACGTATCCCAGGAAATTGGACACGGTATCAGGGGCACTGTCCTGGAGAAGCTCCAAGGTGAAGTCGCCATAGGTCGTTGTAACACGCACCAGAGGGTTGGCATGTGCAGACGTTGCACCTGTCGCCACTAACAGTGCAAGAACAGCACCATAGCGCCTGATTTGACTGATCAATACCTGCCTGACATTCATGCCTTTTCCTCTTGAACTGCTTATTTTTTAAGCGGCGTGGCCTGCTGGCCTATTCATTTCACTGATTCACCAGCAGCTTGTTTATCTGCGTGGTAGGACGAGCGAACCATCGGCCCACTGGCAACCTGCTTAAATCCAAGCGCCTCACCAAACAAGCGCAACTCTTCAAATTCATCTGGATGAACAAACCGTTGCACCGCCAGATGGTTCCGGCTTGGCTGCAAGTACTGCCCCAGCGTAATCATTTCAACATCGTGTGCTCTGAGGTCCTGCAATACCTGCATGACTTCTTCCTTGGTTTCACCCAGACCCAACATCAAACCTGACTTGGTAGGCACATTGGGCTGCCTTGCTTTGTACTGTTTGAGCAAGTCCAGCGACCATTGGTAATCCGCACCCGGGCGCGCCTGTTTGTAAAGTCGCGGTACCGTTTCGAGGTTGTGATTAAACACATCCGGCGGCGTCTTTTCAAGAATATCGAGCGCAGCCCGCATACGCCCCCTGAAATCCGGCACTAACACTTCCACTTTAATTCCAGGATTGTAGTAGCGCGTTTCAGTAATGCAGTTTGCAATATGTTGTGCACCACTGTCTTTCAGGTCGTCACGGTCAACGGATGTGATCACCACATAGCGTAGTCCCATTTCCGATATGGCTTGAGCCAGTTCGCGTGGCTCGTTTTCATCCAGGGGTTTGGGTTTACCGTGGGCAACATCACAAAACGGACAGCGGCGGGTACAAATTTCACCCATCACCATAAATGTTGCGGTGCCATTACTGAAGCATTCACCAAGATTCGGGCAGGATGCCTCTTCACAGACTGATGCCAGTTTGTGTTTGCGCAATTGCTCTTTGATCTGGGCAATTTTGGGTGATGCCGGAATTCGCACTCTGATCCAGTCAGGTTTGACCGGCAACTCCACAGTGGGGATCACCTTGACAGGAATGCGGGCAACTTTTTCGGCGCCACGCAGTTTCTCGCCCTCGACCAGCACATTACGTCTGCCCGTCACTTCTTGTTGCGTTGACATGAGACTACAACTCCTGCCTGACATCTATCCAGCTATAAGGTCCAAGCTGCAGTATCAAATTCTGCAGCACCAGTTTCTCCATGGATTCCATCAAGGTTTCCGGGTTTTTCTCCGGCGCAAGGTCAATGACCTGCGTAACTTGTAACCCTTGATATCCACATGGATTTATTCGATTAAATGGCTCCATATCCATAGCAACATTCAAACTCATGCCATGATACGAGCAACCGCGCCGTATTCGCAGACCAAGCGAGGCTATTTTAGCGTCTCCCACATAGACACCGGGCGCCCCGGCCTTGGCCTGTGCGGAAATTTTTACACACGCCAGCGTGTCGACAATGGCCCGCTCAATGATACTGACGAGCTCGCGCACACCGATACCGGCCCTGCGTACATCAATCAAGAGATAAACAACCAACTGACCAGGGCCATGATACGTTACCTGCCCACCACGATCGATCTGAATCACAGGAATTTGCGCGGGGGCCAGCACATGTTCGGCTTTGCCGGCCTGCCCTTGCGTAAACACCGGCCGGTGAGACAACAACCAGAGTTCATCCGGGGACTCTGGCTGACGCGTATCAGTGAAAGCTTGCATGGCTCGCCAGACAGGTTCGTAGTCGGTCAACCCTAACTGCCGAACGATCAATTGGCGATGTTCGCTGCCACTGTCAGATTGATTCATAACACCAGCTTGACGGCCGCCAGTGTTTTCAGCTCGGCAAACAGCACCTGAAGCTGCTCCTTGCCGGTCGCTTCAATCACCACGGTAATAGCAATATAGTTGCCTTTGGTACTGGGGCGGATACTGATGTGATCGTCCTCCACACCCGGCGCATGACGCTCAAATACTGCGCGCACCTCAGCATGAAATGTTTCATGCGCCTCGCCCATCACCTTGACCGGATAGCGGCAAGGAAACTCGATTCTTGGCGCATCAGGCGTATTTTCAGTCGTGAAATTTTGCATGATCAGCTGAATAAACCCATAAAGAATAATGTCAGCGCGTCTATCAAGCGTTTGAGCAAACCACCACGCTCAAGTGATTTCATCGCAACAACCTCACCGCTGTAAATTACGTCCTCGTCCAGCGTGACTTGTACTGTGCCCAATACCTGGCCTGCTTCAATAGCACCACGCAAGGTTTCTTCAGTGCTCAAGGTAGTTACCAATTCACCGGCTCTTCCGCGTGGCAGCGTGATCAGTACCTCATTGGGAATACCAACCTCAATTTCGTTCTCAGCCGCTGACCAGACTCGCAGGGATTGCAGCACCTGGCCCGCTTCATACAATTTATGAGTTTCAAAAAACCGGAAACCATAACTGAGCATTTTCTGCGCTTCAACGGCACGCGCTTCTTCACTGGCAGTCCCCATGACAACCGCAATCAATCGCATGCCGTCACGCTGGGCAGATGCCACTAGGCAGTAACCCGCCGGGGTCGTCCAGCCCGTTTTCATACCATCAACCGTGTTGTCTCTGAACAACAGTGTGTTTCGGTTCGGCTGTCGAATGCCGTTAAATGTGAACTCGCGCTCGGAATACATTCGGTAGTGCACGGGGTGCTGCAAAATTTTGACTCTCGCCAGTGTCGCCAGATCGCGAGCCGACATGAGATTGGTCTGACCGGTGTCATCCAGACCACTGGAGTTTACAAAGTAGGAATTGGTCATGCCCAAGCGGCGTGCATGTTGGTTCATCAAGTCTGCAAAGGCTTCTTCGCTGCCGGCGATGTGCTCTGCCATGGCCACGCTGGCATCGTTTCCTGACTGAATAATGATGCCGCGCAATAGATCCTCTACACGCACATAGCTGTTGACGTCCACAAAGGTTTTAGAGCCCTGCGTGCGCCAGGCGCGTTCGCTGATAAACACCTGATCATCCAGGCTCAGATTGCCATTGTCGATCTCATATTCAGCCACATAGGCTGTCATGATTTTGGTCAGACTGGCCGGCGGCAGGGACTCATCAGAGTTCTGCTCCATGACAACATGGCCGGTGACGGCATCAAGCAGAATAAAGCTGCTGGCGGCAATATCCGGGGCACGCGGCACAATGGCCTGCATTGTAGGTGCAGGCGTTGTTGGCCTGGGTGTTGGCGTTTGTGCAAACGACATCACCGCTGAACTCAATGCCACAGACCCCGCCAGCAAGATCGCGACACTACGACGCCAGCGAGTCACTG
>JAUSPW010000222.1 GCA_030652635.1 Pseudohongiella sp.
ATAATCAAATTCGCAGGCATTTCCTTTACAGGGCTGTTCCTTGCCGTGTCAACACAGGCTTTTGCGCAGCAACCGGCAGCCAATCTGGCAGAACTGCTCCGTAACGTTGAACAAAACCGCGTGTTGGAGTCAGCAGATGCACGTGAGCGCGAACAGCGTTTCCAGCAGCAAGTAAACCAGCAGCAACAGATCTTGCAAGAGACTCGCACCGCCATCACTCAGGAAGAAGCTGAGAACGCGCGATTGGAAGGTGTTTTCGATGCCAATCGCCAACTGTTGACCGAGCGTCGTGCACAACTGCGCGAAGTGCGAGCCAACCTGAACGAACTGCTGGGTACTATCCAGGGTGTGGCTGGTGACTTCCGCGGTGTGTTTGAAAACTCACTGATCAGCGCCCAGTATCCTGGCCGCAGCGAGTTCCTGGATAACTTCATCACGCGTGTTGCCAGCGACACTGAGCAAGTGCGAGTAGATGAGATCGAGCGTTTTTGGTTCTACATGCAACAAGAATTGGTTGAATCCGGTCGTGTTGTTAGATACCAGGGCACTGTAGGTCTTCCTTCAGGCGAACAAGAAACCCGTACTATTACGCGTATTGGTTCCTTTAACGCTATCGCTAATGGCGATTACCTGTCATACACCGGCGCTGTAGGCCATTTGCAAGTACTGCCACGTCAGCCCAGTGCTGATGTTGTAGGTCGTGCGACAGCGCTGGAAAATGCACAGTCAGGCATTTACCGCATAGGTGTCGATCCAACTGGTGCGCTGGGTGGTAGTTTGATGGCCAACCTGATTAACTTCCCGACTGCATCAGAGCAGGTGCGCGACAATTCTGGTCCAATCGGTTTCGCAATTATCGGTTTGGGTATCATTGGTGTGCTGGTCGGTCTGTTGCGTTCCTTTATCCTGACGCTGGTTTCAGCTAAGGTAAGCGCACAAATCAAATCTGGCAAAGCCAACAAAAACAACCCGCTGGGTCGTGTTCTGCTGGTGGCTGAATCCAATCCTAATGTGGATACAGAAACTTTGGAACTCAAACTCGGTGAGGCAATTTTGCAGGAAACTCCTGCACTTGAGCGCTTGTTGACCATGATCAAGATCATCTCCACAATTGCGCCTTTGATGGGTCTGTTGGGTACGGTGACCGGTATGATTCAAGTGTTCCAGCAAATCACCGTATACGGTGCTGGTGACCCGACAATCATGGCTGGTGGTATTTCCATGGCCTTGATGACAACAGTATTGGGTATTGTGGCTGCAATTCCTTGCATCCTGATGCATGCCTGGGTTAAGAGCAAAAGCGACCGGATCATCCATATTTTGGAAGAACAGGCCACAGGCATTATTGCCAAGAAAGCAGAAGCTTCTGGCAAGCAGGCATAAGGGGGTTTCATGTACTTTGCACTGCTCGATGGTTATGAAGCAATCGGGGACTTTATGGCCAGAGGTGGGAGTGTGTTGTGGGTTATTGCACTCCTTCTTTTAGTAAAGTGGTCTCTTATATTCGAGCGGATCTGGTTCCTGCATTCTACTCACTCCAAGAGGGTCAAACAGACCCTCGCGGTGTGGGCCGGCCGGTCCGAGACCCGTTCATGGCGTGCACAACAGATACGTAACATGATGATCTCCGAAGCCTCTCTGGATTTGAGATCAACATTGCCGCTGATTGAAGCGCTGGTGGTGATCTGTCCCTTGCTTGGACTTCTGGGCACTGTGACAGGCATGATCGAGGTGTTTTACGTGATGGCTCTGACAGGCGGCGGTGATGCCAAGTCAATGGCGGGTGGTGTCTCTAAGGCAACGATCCCGACAATGGCAGGCATGGTAGGCGCTCTCTCTGGTATCTTCGCCTACAATTGGCTGAAACATCGCATTGATCGTGACCTGGAACTGCTCGAAGACCACATGGCCTAAGTCAATTTTACAGATTCTGAAAAGGCATAATAATGAAAACAGGTTTAATGAAGAAACGCGGGGACGATGTAGCTGGGGAGATCGACCTGACCCCAATGCTGGATGTTGTCTTCATCCTGCTGATCTTCTTTATCGTTACCTCTGTGTTTGTCACTGAGGCCGGTATCGATGTATCCAAGCCGGAAGCATCTACAGCGCAACCCCGTTCTAAGGACTTGATCCTGATTGCGGTTAGTGGTGATGGTCAGATCTGGATTGACGGTGAACAGGTTGATCCCCGTTTTATCCGATCTCGTTTTGAACGACGTCTGGCTGAAACCCCGAATGCGTCAGTTGTAATTCAGGGTGACCGTGCAGCACAAAACGAGCATGTCATGACCATTCTTCGCGCCGCTCGTGATGCTAAAATCGCAGCTGTGTCGATTTCAACGGAGAACTAAACATGATAGCAATCCGATGGGTTATGTCTCTTGGTCTGGCAGCCGTTGTAACTATTGCGCTGTTTTACTTCATGCAGGCATTGATTGCGACGGGTGGCGAGTTGGAACAACGTGTGAATGTCATACGTGTTGTAGATGCAACCATGCCAGAAATCGTAATGGAAGTTGTTCGAGAAGTTGAACGTCCTGAAGAGATTCAACAACTCGACAATCCACCGCCTGAAGTGCCTAACCGCGATATCAATATGAGCGGCGATAACAACCTCAATATCAGTCGAGATGTTGTCAACGTTGATCTTGATATGAATATTGGTTCTGCTGGTCTGGGTGCAACTGACGGTGAGATGCTGCCGTTGGTAAATATTCAGCCGACTTATCCAACACGTGCTGCTCAACGAGGCATTGAAGGTTGGGCGCAGGTGTCCTTTACAGTGACTGAAACGGGTGGCGTACGAGACGTGTTTGTTGTGGATGCTGAACCGGCTGGTATGTTTGACCAGGCGTCAATTCGCGCTGCAGAACGTTTCCGATTCCAACCGCGTGTTGTGAATGGGCAGCCAGTCGAAGTTCCTAATGTTCAATACGTTTTCCGTTTCCAGTTGGAGGAGTGATAAATGGCGACTTCATATTTGAAACTTAAAAATATAGCAATGGCTGGACTCTTGTCTGCTTCTGTTGTTCTATTGCAAGCAACAGTATCTGAACCCGTCTATGCGCAGCAGTCAGGCCAAAGCGGGCAGTCAGGGCAGCGGCAGCCCCCTCCTACGCGAAGCTCTGATACCCTGAGTGATCGTGTATATCGCGCTATCGCTGAAATTCAGGGCATGATGACGCCTGAGGATACAACCAAACAGCCTGATCTGGTTGGTGCCAAACGTGCACTGGATACACTGAATGAGCGTTATGATTCTTTGAATGATTTTGAAAAATCAACCTTATTGAATTTTTACACCAACTATTATCTGGCAACAGATGATATTTCCAATGCGATGGCAACCTTTGAGCGGATTCTGCAGATTGTGAATCTTCGGGAAGATGCTCGCCTGCGCGCGTTGCTATCGCTCGGTCAGCTCTACGCGTCAGAAGAACGTTATGATGACGCAATCAGAACCCTTAGCCAATGGCGTGATCTGTCTGTAGATGAAAACGCAACTGTGTTCCAGATTCTGGCGTTGGCATACTACAACAAGCAGGATTACCGTGCGGCAATCCCCCATCTGATCAGTCATATGGATATGCTGCGTGCTGAAGGTCGGGCGTTAGGTAAGAATATTTATGGTCTGCTTAATTTGATGTACATCGAACTTGAAGACTATGACAATGCTCACGATGTCACTAAAACCATGGTCGGCTTGTTTGACGAAGCCTCTGATTGGCGTAATCTGGCAGCCATTTATGGTTATCTGGATGATGACAACAAACGTATTCAGACCATGGAGTTGGCATACAGGAAAGGGTATTTTGCGAGTGAAGCGGAGTATCTGAACCTTGCCCAGTCCTTGGCGGGTATGGATGCGCCGGTGCGTGGTATCAAAGTACTTGAAGATGGTATCGAGAAAGGTGTTGTTGAACAAAATGATGCTAATCTGCGTCGACTGACCCAGATGTACATCATGGCTAGTGAGTTCGAACAAGCACTTGAGCCTGCCAAACGCTTGACTGAGTTGTCAAATATCGGCGAATCGTGGGATTACCTCGGTTACGTATATTTGATGAATCGTGACTATGCGAATGCGGCAACTGCGATGCAGACTGCGCTGGAGCGTGGCGGCCTCGAAAACCGTGGCGAAGTGCAATTGTCTCTGGCACGTGCTTTGGTAGAGCTCGACCGCTTTGATGAAGCACTGGCAGCAGCCGAAAGTGCCCGAGCTTCGGGTCAGAACAATGCGTCTCAGTTTGTCACCTTTGTTCAGAGTTCTAAAGATCGACATGCGGCCTTGCAAACACGCAAACAGGAATCGATTGCGTACTACCGTCCTCGATAGAGTATTCATACTGCTGGCTTGAAAAAGTTGGAGTATGTCCCCATAAAAGCCCGGTAACCGAAAGGTTCACCGGGTTTTTTTATGCATTTGCCAGAACTATCTGCAGGGGTTATTTGTATGACAACAGACATTAAAAAGGAAACCAGAGGCTTTGAAACTGAGGCCAAACAGCTGCTGCAATTGATGATTCACTCGCTTTACAGCAACAAGGAAGTATTCCTGCGTGAATTGATTTCGAATGCATCAGATGCGGCGGACAAATTACGTTTTGAAGCGCTGTCAAAACCAGAGTTGTTTGAAAATGAAGCGGATTTAAAAGTACTTATCAGTTTTGATAAAGAGGCTGGCACCATCACAATTTCAGACAATGGTATTGGTATGACCCGTGATGAGGTGATCAGCAATCTTGGCACGATTGCGCGTTCCGGTACGGCACAGTTTCTCAATAATTTAAGTGGCGATCAGAAAAAGGACTCTCAGCTGATTGGCCAGTTTGGTGTGGGTTTCTATTCTGCATTTATTGTGGCATCAGAAGTGGAAGTGCTGACAAGAAAGGCGGGTGAAGACGCGGCTAATGCTGTTCATTGGGTTTCGCAGGGTGAGGCTGACTACACGGTAGAAACTGTTGAAAAAGCCAGCAGAGGCACAACGGTTATTTTGAAGCTACGTCCCGAGAACATCGAGTTTGCAGATG
>JAUSPW010000223.1 GCA_030652635.1 Pseudohongiella sp.
AGGATCTATGAAGTTCGTGCTTTGTGTCATGTTATGCGCCCGGTGCGCGCACAGTGTCCAGCACGCGGCGTATCAGCTCATCGGTGGTGATACGTTCGGCTTCTGCGTGGAAGTTCAGCTGTATACGGTGACGCAATACCGAGGGCGCCAATGCACGAATATCGTTAAACGACACATTGTAACGACCATGCAGCAATGCTCTGACTTTGCCAGCCAGCACCAGATTCTGTGAGGCACGGATACCGGCGCCCCAGGTCACCCAGTCTTTTACAAACTGCGGCGATGCCGGACTTTGTGGCCGTGTGGAGTGCACCAGATGCACGGCGTATTGCACAACCGCCTGTGCAGCGGGCACCTGCCGCGCGACACGTTGAAAGGCCAGAATGTCTTCACCACTGAGAGGATGTGACACGGTACGGTCAACAACACGTGTGGTGCTGCTGACAACCTGCACCTCCTCCTCTTCAGTCAGATATCCCAGTTCCATCTTGAACATAAAACGGTCGAGCTGGGCTTCCGGCAGCGGATACGTACCTTCCAACTCAATCGGGTTTTGTGTAGCCAGCACAAAAAATGGGCTGGACATTTTATGTGTTACACCGGCCGCGGTGACTTGACGTTCTTCCATGGCCTCCAGCAACGAGGACTGCGTTTTGGGTGGTGTGCGGTTGATTTCGTCTGCCAGCAGGATATTGGTGAAAATCGGGCCTTTCACAAACACCAGTTTACGCCGGCCATCGCTCTCTTCCACTATCTCGGAACCCACCACATCAGATGGCATCAGGTCTGGCGTAAACTGGATACGACTGAAATTGAGCTGAAGAATATCTGCCACTGTTTTGATCAACAGCGTTTTTGCCAGACCTGGCACGCCGGTCACCAGGCAGTGTCCACCCGCAAACAGTGCAATCAATAACTCTTCAATTACCGAATCCTGACCCACAATGACTTTGCGGATTTCATGCACCATCTGATCTCGACCCAACTGCATCTTTTTAACCAGTGCCAGATCGTCATTGTCTTCCAGACCAGCAACCGGGGTGTCATCAATCATGTGGGTATCTGTCATGGTTATGTCCTGTAAATTCAGTGTGTGTATGCGTAAATCAAATAATTGATGCCCAGTCGATAGGCTTCATTGGTCATCTGGGTAGGATACATCTCCAGAAAGGTATGCTCCCAACCGTCGCCCATATCGGAATTAAAATTTGCCACCAGCATCACGCGCCCCATGTCATCCAGAATGGCATGTACAGACGGCGGATAACGCGGATCATTCAAGGTGACGTTGCCATAATCCCAGGTGACAGCCCGCCCCGGCACCTGCGGAACTTCAGCAATGTCATAAAACATCCGGAAAATCTCATGGTTCATATCCAGTTGAATTAACTCACGATCCGGGAATATTTTTGTTATTTCTATCAGAAAATCCTGAAAATGCGCCTCACCCCAGAAGTCGTCCAGCATCACAAAACCACCACGATGCATAAACTCACGCAAGGCTTCGACCTCAAGCGGATTAAAATTCGGCCCCGTGCGCATACTGCCGATAGGCACACGTTTCATGGTCATATACAAAAACGTGTGTTCAAACAACTCCGGATCGGCGAGATCCATCCAGCG
>JAUSPW010000229.1 GCA_030652635.1 Pseudohongiella sp.
GGCTTCATCATATGCGCATTTCTTCCAAAACCTTCGGCGCCTTGCCTTTTGCAGTGTTGCTGACAACGCTATCAGCCTGCTCTGGAGAGTCAACACCCACAACCACAACCCTGGAGCCGATTGTTGTAGCGACTGACGCGACTGTCGCTGACCCAATTGATACCTCGATACAACGCGAGTTTGCAGATTACAGCGAATCCTTGATGCGCCGCATGCTGGAGCGAAATCCTGAATGGTCTCTGTACTCAGGGCTTTATGACAATGCGCATCAGGTTACGTTGCCTGACGAAACGCGCCGCACTGAGGATCTGCTGTTTATCGACGCAGAACTGGCCAGATTGTCACAGTTTGAGCCGTCGAATTTGCCGCCAGAGCTGCGTATTGACCACAATTTGCTCAGTAATCGATTGCAGTCAATGCGCTGGTATTTAACGGTGTTTAATGAATGGCAGTGGAACCCGGCGAGTTACAACGCTGCCGGCCCCATTGGATTGATTTTGAATACACCGTATGCGCCCGAAGAAGACCGTCTGCGTACAGTGATGGCCAGACTCGAACAGGTCCCGGCGTTCTATCAGGCAGCCAGAGCCAATATCAACAACCCTACCGCAGAGCATACCGAACTGGCGGTCACACAGAACCGCGGCACCCTGAATTTGCTGGGTTCCAGCTTGCAGGATCGCGTCGCTGCCTCCCAGCTTGAAAGTGCAGAAAAAGACCGTTTTGAACAAGCGCGCCAGGATGCAGTCAATACGATTGAAGGATTCATCACTGAGCTGCAGACGATAACGTCTGAGCTGAGTCAGAATGATAGCGGCCGTGATTTTCGTATTGGTGCCGAGATATATGAGTCCAAGTTTGCCTTTGACATTCAATCCGGGTTCACGGCACGTGATATGTATGAACGCGCCGTTGCCGAGAAAAACCGACTGCATGACGATATGGACGCCATCACCATTAACCTTTGGCCAAGCTACTTTCCGGACGTGGAAATGCCAGAAGATCGCCTGACACGCATAGGCCAATTGATTGACCACCTCTCCAATCAGCACATTGCGCGCGACCAGTTCATCAGCGAAATCGAGCGACAGATCCCACTGCTTGCCGCGTTTGTGGCCGAAAACGACTTGCTTGAACAAGACCCCAGCCGACCACTTGTGGTACGAGAGACACCTGAGTACATGCGTGGCAGTGGTGCCGGCGCTTCTGTCAGCGCGCCGGGGCCTTTTAATCCAACAGCCGACACTTATTACAATGTCACACCGCTGGACGACTATAACGACGAACAAGCCGCCAGTTATCTGCGTGAATACAATCAATGGGTACTGCAGATTCTTAATATCCACGAAGCGATCCCCGG
>JAUSPW010000245.1 GCA_030652635.1 Pseudohongiella sp.
TGGATCCCGCATTTGCGCAGACGCCCATTGAGCGTCACTCAAAAATATCCAGCGGGAAATAAAACCCGGCGCGCAGGCTTCTGCTTTTTTGCTTATAGCTGATCAGTGCCTCGCCATATCCGTCCTGGTACTGAATAAAAAATGCACCATTGACGTTAGGGCGTCGGTAATAGATGTCAAAGGCATAACTCCAGGTTTCAACCTGACTGCCACGCATGAATCGCCAACGCAGGTTGGTGCGGTCGTTGGGCCGGAACATCACGCTGAGCATGCCGTTGCCCAGATAATCACGAATATCATCATTGGTCAGATCAGTCCGCAAAATATTCCAGACTTTGAGACCGACGCTGAGTTGAGGCAGCAGTTCCACCTCTTTCTGTATATAGCTTCTGTCCCAGCTGCGTGAGTAAATACCGGCCTGACCATTGGATTGATGCTCAAACCCTATGATATCCACAAACGGGAATTTGCCCAGCAGCGGGCGCTTGGGCTGATCAAATAACCAATAAATTTCCGGGTTGTAATTGTGCTCACTGAAGGGCGCTGACTCTTCGGCGATGTTCCACCACGACTTCTGTGAGTAACCAATGTGTAAAGGCGCGAGAAACTGGAAGTCGCGACGACCTTCAAACAGGCTGAATGTCAGCCCCAGCTCAAACTTGGTGTCCAACGTCTCTCCACTGAACGGCTGGCTGCGATCGTCCATTTCCATGCGGCCGAAAACCAGATAGTTGTCTTTGTAGGGACGGAAGAATCGCAGGGGTGGCCTGGGTGTAGTCTCGGCTACGGGGCTGAGCTCAGACTGGCACTGTGCCCTGAGTTCAGCGATGGTTGTTTGTTGATTCAGTGGATCCAGCACGCGCTCCTGCAGACATTGGTTTATGTCTTCTTCTGGAACAGGCTGTTGGGCAAGAGCCGACGTGTTGCTCAAGAGCGCTGGCAGAGCCAGAACCCAAGGCCACCATGTGAAGATCTGTGATTTTTTGAACAAGGACTTGAGTCTCACAAAAATAATGCGGCATTCTAGATAAAATGATGTTAAAACCCAACCGCAAAGTAACTGCCTGCAAGGTGTCTGTCATGACAACACGATTCAAAGCTCTGTGCCTTTCCCTGTTGACGGTGTTCACAACACCGGTGCTCGCTCAAGACAACGTACCACAGGCAAACACGGCACAAGGCAAGCTCATTGGTGAGTACTCCAGTCGCAATAGCCGGGTGTCGGTTTTTAAAGGTATCCCATTCGCTGCGCCGCCAGTGGGGCAGGCGCGCTGGACACCACCGCAACCGGCGCCGGGTTGGACGGGCGAGCGACTGGCCACTGATTTTGGGCCGGATTGTATGCAACAGCCTTATCCGGAAGGTTCGTTTTTTTACCGGCCGGCACGTGTCAGCAGTGAAGATTGTCTGTATCTGAACGTGTGGACTGCCGCTGAAGAAAATGCCAACAAACCAGTGATGGTGTGGTTTCATGGCGGCGCACTGACGCGCGGGTCGGGGGCAATTGATACCTACGATGGCAGCGAGCTGGCTTTAAAAGATGTGGTGCTGGTAACGGTCAATTATCGACTGGGGGTGTTTGGATATTTTGCGCATCCGGAATTGATTGCCGAGTCGCCCAATTTTTCAGCTGGAAATTATGGCATTCTGGATCAGATACAGTCGCTGCGCTGGGTACAGGAAAATATTCGTGCCTTTGGAGGAGACCCGTCAAACGTTACTATTTTTGGAGAGTCAGCAGGCGCCTGGAGTGTGCACTTTCTGACCGCCAGCCCACTTGCGAGCGGGTTGTTTCATAAAGCGATTGCACAAAGTGGCGCCCGTATGGACACCCGGGTTGCACTGGATCAGCAAACCTCGGCGGGGGCGTCAGCCAGTTCATCCGGCACACGATTGGCCGAGCTGATGGGTGCTGCCGATCTGGCAGCCATGCGCGCCCTGCCAGCGCGTCAGTTACTGGATGCCGCGGCGGATCACAGCTTTCGTACCGATGGCATTGTGGATGGCTGGGTGTTGCCTGAACAGCCATTTGTGCAGTTCTCAGAGGGACGGCAGAACCCGGTGCCAATTCTGGTGGGTTTTAATGCGGAAGAGGGCACAACGCTGGGTGCAGGCTCCAGTCTTCCCGGCACGGCAGCTGCCTACGAAGAGCGGGTCAATGCGATTTATGGTGATCTGGCGGATATGGTGCTGGAAGTCTATCCCTCGACCGACATTCGCAAATCCAGTCTTGATAGCTTCCGCGATTCGACCTTTGGCTGGCATATGGTGACCTGGGCCAATTTGACCCGGCACGTTCAACAGCCCGCATTCCTGTACTTTTTTACGCACCGCCCGCCCGGGCCTATGGCGCAAGAGCTGGGTGCATATCACGCGTCGGAAATTGCCTACGCATTTAACACTGTCCATACCTTGAGGAATCAACCTACGGCCATCGATTACCGGCTGGGTGACATCAT
>JAUSPW010000261.1 GCA_030652635.1 Pseudohongiella sp.
TTGGCCATTACATTGACATATGTCTCACCACACCATGAATGACATGGGTCATGGACTGCCAAACACCATCGGCGTTAACCAACGCCAGATCGCACGTCGTATCGCGGCCTTGGTGCCCGGATACATGCCGATGGGCGAACATGGTATGTCCGAGCATCAGCAACATATCGATGCTGGCCACATGCAAGGCCCTGACAATACATTGCCCATGATGGGCGGTCAGGGCTTATATGGACCTATGGAAATGGGCGGCATGTTTACCTTGATCAAGGTGCGTGATCACCTGGATGCAAACGGCGGCGACCCAAGCTGGTACCAAGCTCCGGCAGGTACGCAGGCTTACAAAGCGGCCGCTATTCCAGATGATTTGCCCAGTTGATTCAGGTCTTCACCAGCGTCAAAACAAATCCAATTGCGCCCCATAGCCTTGGCTTTGTACATGGCTTTGTCAGCGCGAGCCAACCATTCATCAGCCGACTCATCAGCACGGAGCTGAGCGAGTCCTGATGATATTGTTAACGCGCGAGTTTTACTGGCAACAGCGTCATCGCTCTGCGCTTCGACACGTTTGCGAATGTCCTCTGCCAGAAAAGCAGCCTGATCCATGTGCGTGTTTTCTGTGATGACAATAAATTCTTCGCCACCAAAGCGGTATAAATGGTCGGTTGGGCGCAAGCGATTCTGAACAAGCCGGGCAATACGTTTTAAAACTTCGTCACCTTCAGAATGGCCGTGGGCATCGTTTATCTCTTTAAAATGATCAAGATCGATCATGATCAATGACACCGGTACTTTGTGACGATCAAACTGACTCTTGACGCGCCTCAGAGACTCTTCCAGCGCGGTTCTATTGCCGGCAAGTGTCAGCGGATCTACGGTCAGCATGCGATCAAGCTCTTTATTTTTTGACTCCAATTGTTTTGAAAAGCTGAACAGAAACACATTGATCATCAAAAATGTCGCAATAAACCGGATTGCCAACGATGGCTCATTAAGTGCCAGCATTACCGTCAGCGCACAAACTACCAGATTCAGAGCCAAAGCCCCTCGCCGATCCAGAATGTAATAATTGGCAACACCGCTGGCAAACAACCAGTAGCTGGCCTCAATACCAACCGTGATTGTATAGAACACTGTCGCCGAGGTTTGCGACACACCTATGATCCATGCTGCCAGCATGTTGAAACCATTTCTGAGCAGCAAAAAAACCGACAGCGCCTGCAATAAAAGCACCGGAAATAACACCAATCCCACCGACGGATTGCCCCACACCAGATGGTAGATCGCAAACGGGATACCGGTAGTCACGCCGCAAAGGGTCACCACCATCATGACGCGCGAGTAAAATGCCTGATCGCTGGCCGCAGCACCCAGCATACGCGGGAATCTTTTCTGTTCTTGTTTTGTCATTTTGTAAAACCGGTATTGTTAATCCGCCACTGGAGTTCGCATCGTTACAAACTCCTCTGCGGCGGTTGGGTGAATACCCAGAGTCGCGTCAAAGTCAGCTTTTGTTGCACCCGCCTGTAAAGCCACCGCCATGCCTTGCACAATTTCGGCAGCATCAGTACCTGCCATATGCACCCCGACAACTCGATCAGTCACCGGGTCAACCAACATTTTCATCAAGGTAAATTCAGCCGCACCTGTCAGTGTGTGTTTGAGGGGGCGGAATTTACTTTTATAAACTTTTAAGCCTGGATACTGAGCAAGAGCCTGGGACTGGGTTAAGCCAACAGTTGCAAGTTGTGGGTCACTAAACACTGCTGATGCTATCAGATCGTACGAGAATGCCGAGCGTTTGGATTGTGCACTCTGCCCAAACAAACGTCGCGCCAGTAACTGCCCTTCCGCCAGCGCCACCGGTGTCAAGGTAACGCGATTGATGACATCCCCGACCGCGTAAATGCCTGGTACTGACGATTCATAAAACTCATTCACCTGCACTGCACCGCTGTCATCCAGTTTCACACCCAAAGCTTCCAGCCCAAGATTACTGGTATTGGCGGTGCGTCCCGTTGCAAACAAAACGGTATCCACCGGTACTTGACGACCATCATCCAGCATCACCAGCAAATCTGCATCTATCTCTTTGCTTTTGATGTTTTTTTCAATTTTTATAATTTGCGTTTTAAGGTAGACCTTGCAGTACGATTGAATGGCATCTGTTACAAAGCCGGCGATTTCATGGTCAAAATCACCCAGTAGAATATTGCCGCGATGCACGAGATGAACATCAGAACCCAAGCCTGCAAACACCCCGGCCAACTCCGTTGCAATATACCCTGCCCCGACCACCATCGCGCGTTTGGGCTGCTCTGTTAATTCAAAAAAGCCATCCGAGTTGATCGCCAGTTCGATACCGGGCACATCAGGCAGGCTAGGCTTTCCGCCTGTGGCAATCAGAATATGGCGCGCTGTGATGTGTTTATCGCCGACGCGCAGACTGTTCGGTCCAGTCAACTCAGCTCGACCTTCAATGATCGTTACCCCGGCAGACTCAAGAATATTTTGATAAATGCCATTTAATCTTTTGATTTCTTTATCTTTATTGTCCTTCAGTATTTGCCAGTCAAAGGCTGGAAGCTCATCGGTCACCCAACCATAAGCCTTTGCGTCACGCCATTGGTGGGCAAACTGGGCCGCATAGGTGTAGAGTTTTTTTGGAATACAGCCCACGTTGACACACGTGCCACCAAAGAAGCGTTGCTCAGCAATGGCCGTTCTTGCACCCAATGCCGCTGCTGTGCGCGCTGCACGAACACCGCCAGAACCGGCGCCAATTACAAAAAAATCAAAATCGAAATCAACGTCGTGCATTCAGACCTCTGGTGAAACAATTAATGTTGTAACTATAACGCTCGCCCAAGAAACGGAGAACCGTTTTCTATCGTTGCCAACAGAAAAAATAGAGATGAAGTCAGGACTTGCGTGACAGTCATCAATTTCTTTGTGATAGCATTACGGCCATCTTCGCTGACTTGGAATTAGAGGCAACGTACATGTTAAGACGTACTTTTTTAGTTTATGTGCTACTCACCAGCTTTTTGGTCGCGCCATTCAGCGCTGCCAATACCGTCTCTGGCAGCAATGGCGTGGTGAGTTCGCGCTCTCAAATTGCCTCCGATGTGGGAGTCGAAATACTGAAACAAGGCGGAAACGCTGTTGATGCCGCTGTCGCTGTAGGTTTCGCTTTGGCGGTGACTTACCCATCCGCTGGTAATATTGGTGGTGGTGGTTTTATGGTCATTCGCCTTGATGATGGCACTGTCGTCACTCAGGATCATCGCGAGAAGGCCCCAGGCAGCGCATTTCCCGACATGTTCCTGGACGATGCCGGTAATGTAGACAGACGCAAGTCCTTATACAGTGCTCAGGCCGCTGGCGTTCCGGGCAGTGTGGCAGGTTTGCTGGATGCCCTGGAAAAGTATGGCACCATGACCCGTCAACAAGTTATCGCTCCAGCCATTAAACTGGCAGAGGAAGGTTTTCCTCTGAACGAAGATCTCGCCGGTGACTTTGAGCGCGTGATGAATAGCATGCGTGATTACCCTGCGTCCATGGCAGTATTCAGCAACAATGGCCAAGCCTGGCAAGTGGGCGACATCTGGGTACAGAAAGATCTTGCTGAGACGCTGAAGCGCATTTCTGCAGAGGGCCGTGATGGATTTTACAAAGGTAAAACCGCTGAACTGCTAGCTAACGAAATGATTCGCCTTGAGGGCATGATCACACTGGAAGACCTAGCCAACTATCAACCGGTATGGCGTGATCCAATCAAAGGCAGCTATCGCGGATACGATATCTGGTCCATGCCCCCACCCTCCTCTGGCGGCGCATTGGTTGTTCAGATGTTGAATATGTTAGAAGCCTATGATGTAAAAAGCATGGGCTGGGGCAGCGCGGAAGTGATTCACCTGATGGTCGAGGCGCAGCGTCGTGCTTATGCAGATCGCGCAGAGCATATGGGCGATCCGGATTTTTACCCTGTTCCCTTAGCGATGTTGACAGATAAAGAGTACGCAAAAACCCGCTTCCTCGATTTTAATCCGGAACAGGCCTCACGCAGCGAAGATATTGGTGCCGGCAGTTGGCCCTTGGAAAGTCTGGAGACCACTCACTTTTCTGTCATGGACAAAAATGGAGTTTCTGTCGCGGTCACCACGACCTTGAACCTTGGCTACGGCAACCGGATTGTGGTACCTGGTGCGGGATTTTTGCTGAACAATGAGATGGATGACTTCTCCGCCAAGCCTAATGAGCCCAATGCTTATGGCTTGCTGGGAGATGAAGCCAACAAGATCGAACCCGGCAAACGTATGTTGAGCTCTATGACCCCAACGATTGTCACTCGTGATGGTCAGCCGGTGCTGGTGACTGGTTCCCCAGGCGGATCAACCATTATCAACACAGTGTTCCAGGTAATCCTGAATGTGCTGGATCATGAAATGTCGATTGAAGATGCAGTGGCCAGCCCACGAATTCATCACCAATGGCAGCCAGACATGGTGCGCATAGAGCCCGGTGCGCTGCTTGAAGGTGCCGAAGAAAAACTGACGTCTATGGGGCATCGCGAACTGGCGCCCATGGGTTATGGGCTGGGCGACGCTAACTCGATTCTGCTGCGTGATGGCGTGATGCACGGTAGCTCCGATCCACGCAGTGTTGGGGGCGCATCTGCATTCTAATCAGTCTCAAACAACGGATTGTGTTGACGTCTGTATTGTCGGCGCAGGCGTTGTAGGTTTAGCACTGGCCAGAGCACTGGCCAGTGTATTTCCAGACCGCGACATTGTGCTGCTGGAACAACATGGCCGAGTTGGCATGGAAACCAGCAGCCACAATAGCGAAGTCATCCACGCAGGCATCTACTACGCACCTGGCAGTCTCAAGGCATTGTGTTGCGTGCAGGGCAGAAAACTGCTGTATGACTACTGCCACAGCATGGATATTCCCTTCCGGCGCATCGGCAAGCTGATTGTCGCCAACCTTGACGAACAGCACCGGCTGGAGGAAATACTTGCCCGCGCCAGACTGAACGGCGTCGATTCCTTGCAGCAACTGGACGCAGTGCAGATCAGGGCGATGGAACCCAATGTACAAGCTGACCTGGCGCTTTGGTCTCCCGATACTGGCATCATCGATAGCCACAGCTATATGCAGCATTTGCTGCGCGAAGCGCAGGCAAAAGGCGTAATGCTGGCTTCTCACACGTCTCTGGAGCATACCAGCGTCAAGCCCGGATCAGGTGGATTTGATTTGACGCTGCAATCTGCGAGACAAACGATAAAGCTTCAGAGTCGCGTACTGATCAACTGTGCCGGTCTTCATGCGGCCCACGTGGCCCGCACGATTGAGGGATTACCAAGCAGCCATGTGCCTCAGATACAGTTTCTTAAAGGCAACTATCTAAGACTATCCGGAAAAAGCCCGTTTTCTCATTTGATCTATCCTGTACCCGATCCGGCGCATCGGGGTTTGGGCATTCATGCCACACTGGACTTGGGGGGGCAATGTCGGTTTGGCCCGGATATTGAGCCGGTTAACAGCTTGGATCTAGCGGTAGATAGTTCACGTATCCCGTTGTTTTCAAGAGAGATCAAGCGCTATTTCCCCGGGCTCAATGAAGAAAAATTGTCCGTCGATTACGCCGGAATCAGGCCGCGGTTGCTCACAAATGACGGTAGCGCCGCTGACTTTATGATTCAGAATGACTCCACACATGCCATCCCTGGGCTTTGGCAATTGTTTGGTATTGAGTCTCCCGGCTTGACCGCCAGTCTTGCACTGGCAGAACTGGTGGCCAAGCAGATCAAGGATTCAGCGATATTTTAGTTACTGATACTGCATTTGCAGGTTAGTGATGCTTGCGAACACTTCGGTACTGCCATCTGTTTTCAACAGCAATACGTCATACGGATCCAGCCTGTCCCCTGCTTCCATCCCTGGACTGCCCAGAGGCATGCCTGGCACCGCAAGCCCAAGACTGTCAGCAGGTTTTGCAGCCAGATACTGATGAATCAAGTAGGCAGGTACGTGCCCTTCAAACACACTGCCATCGGCGGCAACCGCAGTGTGGCAGGAGTGATACCGCAGATTAATGCCCAGCCTGAGTTTTTCGAGCGTCAACTCATCGTTGTCACGATGATGCACGGTAAACGCAAAACCACGCTCTTGCGCGTGTTCCTGCCAGATGCCGCAACAGCCACATGTGGGACTCTTGTACAGGTCCATCTGGGTCACACTTTGCGCGGAAGCGACAGATTCCGCAGAATCACTAGAGCACGAGACCAATACAAACATGGCCATCACCAATGCTGCCGATGTCTTAATCCAAGGTGAAATTAATGACTGAAAATTGAACATGTCTATCCTCCTGTATCAGGTAAAGCCCCGATCAACCACGTTTGAGGCACCATTGTAGCTCAGCGCAACGCTTAAAGTGTATGGCTGCTACCCATGTTGTGACGCTCTGCCTGAGTAAGACATGATTCAATTGATTGCGCCAACTCGCTGTTCTCCTTATCAAAGTGCAATCCAAAACCACTTACTTGTCCGTCGCTACTTTGCGGGGGCGTTATCCAACAGACTTGGGCCGCTCCAGCAGCAAACTTTTGATCAGGCCCCAGGCGCAGCACAAGGAACACTTTGTCGCCTAATTCTCGATGTTGCCCAGAGGGTATAAACACGCCTTTACGAGCCAGAAAGGGCATGTAGCATGCTGACAGCACATCCATTGATGTTATTGCGATTTTGATAAGCGCTGCTGCGGATGATTCTGTTTTAGAGGGCAACATAATGCGGGACACTCCTTGTCCAGGTAAACCTGTCTTCGTCAACCTGACCTTGCCAAGACGTTTGAATACTCCGCGAAAACATACTCAAGTGCTAGCAGCTCATTTGGATTGGCGGTACCACCCAACTGCCTGATGACAGGAACCAGTTTTTGTTGAAAGGCCAGACGAACCTTTACCGCCTCTGTATTATTTTCCTTTGATAACTCCAGGCAGGCGTGTGTATTGATCTCTTGTAAACATTGTATAGCACGCATGGCAGGCTGCGTGCTGGCCGATTTTGCGATCTCGATAGAGGAAATTTTACCGTGCTGTAATGCCAGCAGGTTCTGCTCAAGCACCGACCGCCATGCTGGAATTCCCTGCTCCAACAAATACAGCGCTTGCTGTGGTCTCCCGGGCGCTAGTTGCAAGGCTGCTTGTAATTGCTCAGGCGCCGCGCTGCTATGGTCGGTCAGCCATTGCATTGCCTGCAGATCGCTTGCGGTATCGAGCACCAGCGGCTGGCAACGACTTCGGATGGTAGGCAATAGACTCGCCCCCGGTTCAGCAATCAGCATAAACAAGGTCTTTCCGGGAGGTTCTTCCAGACTCTTCAGCAATGAATTTGCTGCTGCAACACCAAGCCCTTCAGCAGGCTGCACAATAATCAATTTCGTGGCATCAGCCTGATTGGCCGTTTGAGCGACAAATTGTATAGCTCGCCTGACCTGCTCGATTTTGATGCTTTTGCTGGTTTCCTCTGGCGCAAGCACCATCACATCCGGATGGTTGCCACTGTCATACAACAAACATTGTTTGCAATGTCCGCAGGGGCGAGTAGCATCAGAATGACATATCAGATAACCACAAAAAGCATCTGCAAATTGACGTCGACCGCTGCCAGAAGGCGCCGTCAACAACAATGCGTGGGGCAAACGATTGGATTGCACCATCGAAATCAGTTGAGACCAGGCATTGTGGTGCCAAGGCAATATTTTGGCGCTCATACTGCCAGCCTTCGAGACATAAACGCCTCTATGCCCGATTGGATCTGGCGCTGAACCTGATCAAGACTCTGTCCGGCATCAATAACCAGATAGCGTGTCGGGTCCTGACTGGCACGCTCTTGGTAAGCCGCCCTGACTCGACGAAAAAACTCCAGGGTTTCCTGTTCAAAACGATCAGGTTCACCGCGCTGCCGAGCCCGTTGCAGCCCAAGCTCGGGTTCAATATCAAGAATGAGCACCAGATCAGGTCGCAGATCTGCCTGCACCAGGTTTTCGAGATTGTTGATCGTAGTTTTATCCAGCAGGCGACCACCGCCCTGATAGGCATAGGTTGCGTCAGTGAATCGGTCACACAGCACCCACTGCCCAGCATTGAGTGCCGGCACAATTTTTCGCGCCAGATGCTGTGCGCGTGCAGCAAAAATAAGCAACAACTCTGTCAGCTCAGCCATCGGTTCTTCCCGGGGCTCTAACAGTAGCACTCTGATTTCTTCTGCCAGATTTGTGCCACCAGGCTCGCGGGACATCAAGGGTTCGATTCCATAAGTATTAAGGCACTGTCGAATCCACGCGATATTGGTTGTTTTTCCAACACCTTCGGTCCCTTCAACAGTGATAAAACTCCCCTTGCGTTGCTGATCGAGCCGATTACTCATTGTTATTCCTCAAGTACCTGCGCACCGCTGCATTGTGCTCCTGCAAGGTGTCTGAAAACTGGTGGCTACCATCGCCACGTGAAACAAAATATAAGGCTGTGCCGGGATTGGGGTTCAGGCTGGCTCTGATCGAGTCGCGACCGCTGATGGCAATAGGTGTCGGGGGCAAGCCATCAATACGATAAGTGTTCCAAGGTGTTGTTGTGTCAATGTCTGAGCGACGAATCACACCGCTATAGGCACTGCCCATGCCATAGATAATTGTTGGATCAGACTGCAGGCGCATACCTTGCTGCAAGCGTCTTACAAAAACACCCGCAATGTCGGCTTTTTCAGCTTGATACCCGGATTCCTTTTCTATGATTGATGCCATGATCAGTGCCTGCCAAGGCGAATCGTAAGGCAGCTCCGGCTCCCTCACCTGCCACTCTGCCTCAAGCACCTCAAGCAGTCGGGAATGTGCACGTTTTAGAATGGCTTCATCCGTGGTGTTACGCGTGAAAAAGTAGGTATCCGGAAACAAATTACCTTCCAGAGCAGGAAACGGCGACTGCAGAATCGCCATGATTTCTTCATCAGTCTTATCGCTTAGTGTTACCAGTACACTCTCTTGTGCCCACAGATGTTCCAGTGACTGGCGAACAGTCCATCCTTCCACCAATGTGACCGGATATTGAACATTTCGACCCGACATCAGCAAGCTCATCAATGACACGGGTGTCAGTCCCGGCGTTAACTCATACTCGCCAGTACGTACCAGCCTGTCTATCCCCTGCCACCGCGCCCAAAGCACCAACACCCGGGGCCAATTCAGGATTCCGTCATTCTCCAGGCGGCGAGTTATCTGGGTCAGAGAACTGCCCGGTTCAATCGCAACAACACGAGGTTCGTTCAGGAAAATGGGTGTTTCGAGGTATTGTTTGACCGAGTAGAACACCAGTGCACCACCAAGTGCGACTGACATCAACAAAATCAATAATGTCCTGACCCAGTATTTACGTACAAAACTGACTGCAGTGTTCAGCATGGATTGTCAGCCACGTTGGAGAGGATATTCTTTGAGTAAGTTTTGCTGTGCACGTCTCGCCATGTCAGTGCGGTAAAACTCAAATTGAGTTTGTGCCATATTTGAGGAATCAACCTCTAGCAACTTCATGACCGGCCACACCCCAAATACGCTATTACACACAAAAACTTCCGAACACTGTTTAATTTCTTGTTGATGAATGTGCCTGATTACAACACTAATTCCCATGGAATCAAACAACTCAATCAAGCGATTACGTAACACGCCTTCAACACCTGCACGCGTCAGATCAGGTGTGCAGAGCTGATTGTTGATGACCACAAACACATTACTGCGTGTGCCTTCAACCAGGTGTGAGTCAACATCCAGCATGAAGCCCTCTCGCACCTCAGGAAATACAGAATTTACCTGTGATAACTCATAACTAGCCATCACCTGATCCAGTCGATTCAAGTGTTTGAGACCAGCAGTTACGGGGTTAACTGACAGAGGATGGCGGCAAACAACGGCATCAATACCATCACAAGCATTTGTAGTGATATCTGAAGGCAGTGTATGCCATTGCAGAATCAAGGTGGGGTGAGCTGGTATTGGTGGCGAGTACCCTCGCCCACCGGCGCCACGGGTGACAATAATTTTCAAAATACAATCAGCGGAGGGCGCATGCGGCGTCAGGTCTGAGCCCAGACAATCCAGCTCAGATGCATCAAATGAAATGGCAAGCCTGGCGCAACCTGATATCAGGCGTTGCCGATGCTGCTGCCAGAACAGCAAGCGGCCATGTCGGCAGCGCACTGTTTCAAACAAACCATCACCATATAGGAATCCACGATCCTGACTGGAAACAGTCTCTGAAAAGGCAGGAGAAAGAATCGGGTGCGGAGCCAAGCTCGTGGCTCCTTGGTCAGTCAAACCGTTTAAAAATCAGCGAACCGTTTGTACCACCAAATCCAAAGGAGTTGCTGAGCACAGCAGTCATATGAACGTCTCTGCTTACCCCCGGCACGTAGTCGAGATCACACTGTGCGTCGGGCTCGTTCAGATTGATGGTGGGCGTAATCACCTGATCGTGAAGCGACATCACACACACAATGGCTTCAACTGCGCCGGCAGCACCCAGTAAATGCCCAAGCATGGATTTGGTAGAGCTCACCGGCAGGCGATAAGCATAATCACCAAAAACTGTTTTGATCGCCTGAGTTTCAGCAATATCACCCGCGATGGTCGATGTGCCATGCGCATTAATGTAATGAATATCCGTGGGATTCAAACCTGCACTGAGCAGTGCATTTTTCATACAGGCTGCTGCACCACGACCATTTTCGGACGGCGATGTCATGTGGAAGGCATCTGCGCTCATGCCTAATCCCGCAAGCTCTGCATAAATCTTTGCGCCGCGTTGACGCGCATGCTCATATTCTTCAAGCACCATGATGCCTGCGCCATCACTCAACACAAAACCATCTCGGTCTTTATCCCAGGGGCGACTTGCCGCTTGTGGATCGTCGTTCCGGGTAGACAGCGCCCTGGCGGCACAGAAACCGCCCAGACCAACGGGTGACGTTGCCATCTCGGCACCACCAGCCAACATCAGATCAGCTTGTCCCATCGCAATCATCTGGGCCGCAAGTCCAATATTATGAGTTCCCGTGGTGCATGCGGTGGTCACTGCAATGTTTGGCCCTTGCAGGTTGTACCGGATAGATAAGGTGCCACCCAGCATATTGATGATTGAACCAGGGACAAAAAATGGAGACACCTTGCGAGGGCCACTGGCTCTGATCAACTCAGAGTTGTTTTCGATGGACGTAATGCCACCAATGCCAGAACCAATGGCTGCGCCAAATCTAGTGGGATCAAATGCGTTCTCGCCATCAAGGCCAGCGTCCTGCATGGCTTGAGCACCTGCGGCAACGCCATACAGAATGAACACATCCATGCGTTTGGCATCTTTAGCCGGCATGTAGGGTTCACTGTCGAAATTCTTAATGGACCCGCCAAATCGGGTACTAAAGGCAGATGTATCAAATTGCTCAAGAATATTGATACCGCTTTTAGCCTCTTTGAGGGCATTCCACGATGTCCTGACATCATTTCCCAAGGGGGAAACCATACCAAGACCGGTAATCACTACTCGCCTGCCATTCAACTCGCATCTCTCCACAGAATAAACAAAAGCTACTCCAAGTAACTGCCCGGAGTAGCTTCTATTTGTATCAATCCTATAAGCGGAATGCTGTTACAGGTGCTGGTTAATGTAATCTATCGCCAGCTGTACAGTGGTGATCTTTTCAGCGTCTTCGTCTGGAATCTCAGTCTCGAACTCTTCTTCAAGAGCCATGACCAATTCTACAGTGTCCAAAGAATCAGCGCCGAGATCTTCCACGAATGAAGATG